>JBBROT010000014.1:0-19758 GCA_038229155.1 Bryobacterales bacterium
ATGTCCAGGTATCCGTGTTGCGCTAAAGGCTGATCGTATTGCGAGATCTGGTAGCCCTTCGGCGAATCCGGGTAGAAGTAATTCTTGCGCGCAAAGACGCTGACCGGGTTGATGCGGCAGTGCAGTGAGAGCGCGGCGCGAATGGCCAACTCGACGGCGCGCTTGCTCAACACCGGCAGCGCGCCAGGCAGCGCCAGACACACCGGGCAGACGTTCGAGTTCGGAGGCGCACCGAAACTGGTGGGGCAGCCGCAGAAAATCTTCGTCTCCGTGGCCAGTTGTACGTGTACTTCCAGGCCGATCACCGGCTGGTATTTCGCAATCGCTTCCGGTGAAGCCAGTTCGGCTCGTTCAGATAATCCCGCTGTCATCCCCATCATTTTAGCGTTGTGCTTACCAGACCAGGCGCAGGCCCATTTGCGATTCGCGCATGGCACCGGCCGTGCGGATGGTTCCAAACAGGCTGGAGTTCAGCGTTGCGTTCGGGTTGCTCAGGTTCACCAGATTCAGCACGTTGGTGATCTCGGCGCGGGCCTGCAATTCGAGACGCTCGCGAATTTTGAAATTGCGGAAGAGGCCTAGATCGATATTGTGCAGCCCGGGCCCATCCAGAAGATTGCGGGCCGCATTACCATCGGTGCCATTCGCAGGCCTGCTGAATGCCGCGGTGTTGAACCACATGGCACCCACGGCGGCGCGCGTGCGATTCGGATCGAGGCGCGGATCGCCAAGCACGTTCGCGCGGTCATTGTTGGTGCCATCCAGATTCACATCCTGCCCGGCGGTTACGGTAAATGGAGCACCGCTGCGGAACGTCATGATGGAAGAAACAGTCCAGCCGTTCAGTACGGCGCGCGCCACGGGATGCCAGTTGCTGAAGTAATCGGGCTGCCAGAGCAGTGACGATACAGAGTTGTGACGGCGGTCAAAATCGGAGCGGCCTTTTTCAAGCGAGAGGTTGTTATAGTCTTCCGCGCCGCCGCCGGTGGTGTTGTTCTGAACCTGCGCGCCGGTCAGGCTTTTGCTGAAGGTGTAGAAGCTCTTCAGCGCCCAACGGCGGCTCATGCGCTTCTCCCCGCTCAGTTGAAAGCCATTGTAAGAAGCGGACATGATGCTCTTGACGAGCAGGATCTGGCTGAGCACGCCCGGCTGAATCGGCCTTCGGTTGTTGACGTTGGTGGAAGTGGCGGAGGCGCTATAGAGGGGATAGTTCTGGTCGACCATAAACGGCAAGCGGCGCGCCATGGTGCCGACATAAGCCGCGGTCAGGCTCAAGCTGCTGGTCACTTGGCGCTGCACTGAGAAGTTCAACTGATAGGTATAAGGCCAGCGGTAATCGAGCGAAATGCCTTCCACGCTGGCGGGGAAAATGAAGGTGGGCTTATCGCGGTTGAACACATAAGGGTACGGCGAAACGCCGCCGGGCAAGTTGCCATAAGGATCGCTAAGCGACTTCACATCGTTGAACTGTTGCCGCGCGGAGAACGGGTTGTAGTTCGAAGTGGAGTTCCATTCATTGCCGGAAACGCTGCCGAAGAAGACGCCTGCGGCGGCTCGGATGGAAGTCTTGCCATCGCCGAAGGGGTCATACGCCACGCCGAAGCGCGGGGAGAAGTTCATCTTCTTCAAGGGCACGGTGCCGCGAGTTACTTTGCCTCCCATGCCGTCGGAATCGCCGGGGAAGAGCAGCCCAATAGGCACGGTTGGAAAGACGGTGGATCGCACGCCCTGACGGAAAGTGAGTTCGCGGTCATGCTGATCTGTGGGCGGCGTCTGCAAGTCATAACGCAGGCCCAGATTCAACGTGAGGTTCTTGCGAATGCGCCAATCGTCCTGCACGAAGAGCGCGGTGGACCAACTGTTATCGAGCGCGGTCACGGGCGCATCCTGATTGAAGGTGCGGGGCGCGCCGAGCAGGAAGTCCGCCAGCGCATTGCCCGCTTTACTGCCATCGAAACTAAACACGCCGTAGTTGTTGAGCAGCGTTTGTTGCACGTCTTTGTTCAACGAAACCTCGCCGCCGAATTTGAATGTGTGCGGCCCGCGTGTGTAGCTCAGCACATCGCGAAGGGAGTAAAAATTGGTGCCCGCCACAGGCCCCGCAATGGCTTGCGTGAGCGTGAAGTAGCCGGTGACTGTGATCTGCGGCAGCGACGGCGTGCCTTGAACGCGAAAGGTGGAACCCAATTCGCCAAGCGAAGTTTGCGGCAGGTTCAAGCGGCCACCGAAGTTGCGCGTATAGGTCAACCAAACCTGGTTCACGGTGTTGGGGTTCACGGTCCAGGTCTCGCTTGCGTTCGCGTTGTGTTGGCGCCAGGCGAATTGCTGAACGCTCCATGGCAGGTTGCCGCCGGGCGAGACCAGATTGTTGCCGCTGGTGTTGAAGTAACTGAAGCTGAGTTGGTGATTGGCCACGAGGGTGTGATCCATCTTGGCCAGAAACTCATCGGTATTGTAGGGGCTGCGCACCTGACCTTGAAAGATATTGCCGCTCACGTTCGAAAGCGGAATGTACTTGTTCAGAATGTTGAGCGCGGTGGGGTCGAAGCGCGAGGCGGGAATGATGCCGCCTGGAAAAGGAGCCTTCGTGACCGGATCGATGGGTGCTGGTTTGGAAAGCGAAAAATCGCCGGCGCGTTCGCGAGCGGTAGGAACGATGGCACTGTTCAGCAAGCTCGCCGTGGTTTGGCGCAGGCCTGAGTAGCTGCCGAAGTAGAACGTTTTGTCATGAATGACCGGGCCACCCACGGCGCCGCCGAACTGGTTCCGACGCAGCGGAGGCTTCGCCAGCGCGCCATAGCTGTTGGCGTTCAGGACATTGTTGCGGAAAAATTCGAATAGGGAACCGTGCAGTTGATTGGAGCCTGACTTAGTGATGATGTTGACCACGCCGCCGGCGAACTTGCCGAACTCCGCGCTGTAATTATTGGTGATGACGCGGAATTCCTGCACCGCATCGGGGTTGGGCGCGATGTTTCCAGTGTTTCGCAAGCCTGTCATGTTGTTGCCGCCATCCAGGTAATAGTTCACTGAACCAATTCCGCTATCGGCTGAGCCGTTGATGATGGTGCGCTGTTCCGGGAAGCCGAGCACGATGGTGTTCTGCGAATTTTCGACGCCGGGTGTGAGAGTCAGCAGAGTGTAGACATTGCGGCCGACGATGGGTAGTTGCGTGATTTCCGCGTTCTCCACCGTGCGGCCGAGGGAGGCGTTACTGGTGTTGACCAAGGGGACGTCGCTAGTCACTGAAACGGTATCGGTGACCGCCCCTAATTCCAGCTTCGCATCCACGCGAGCGCTCTGGCTCAATTCTAAAACTACGCCTGCCTGCCGGAATTTTTTGAAACCGGCGGCCACGATTTCAACTGTGTAATTTCCAATAGGGAGAAAATCCACGCGGTACTGGCCTTCGACATTCGTCGCGACTGTGCGGGTGAGATTCGTGCCGATGTTGGTGGCGGTCACCTCCGCGGCGGAGACCAGAGCGCCAGTGGAGTCTGTCACCGTTCCGAAAAGCGTGGTGGTGGTGAGCTGCGCCGTGGATGGAATTGCCGCACATAGCACGGCCACAACCTGGACCAGTTTCGATTTCATATTCTCCCAATCGTCATGAATCTTAAGTGTAAAGCCAGGGTCGATGAGATATAATTCGGCAAGTCTAAGAGGTTCAAGGTTCACACTTCAAGGGGGTAGTATGCCAAGCCACGTATGCTCACGCTTGACAGCTCTGCTGTTTGCAGTCCTGTTTAGCTTCGTTTCAATTTCACAGGTTCAAGCTCAGTCCGACGCGTCCGCTATTTCGGGGATTGTCAGGGACTCTTCCGGTTCAGTTGTTCCCAATGCCGCGGTTGTGATCCGCAACGAATCCACCAATCAGGAGCGCCGGATTAACACAAACGATTCTGGGAACTTCTCGGCACCAACTCTTCCGCCAGGGCTGTACACGATTACCGTTCAGGCAAACGGCTTTAAAAAGTATGTTTCACAGAACAATAAATTGGACCCTAGTATTCCACTGGGTGTAGATATAGCGCTTGAAGTTGGCGCGGCAACGGAAACGGTCCAAGTGGAAGCAAGTTCGGAAGCAATCCAAACCGAATCCGCTACGCTAGGAAAACTGGTGGAAGGCAAGCAGGTCAGCGACCTTCAGTTGAATGGCCGCAACCCGATTTTTCTCGCTCTTCTCAAACCGGGTGTCCGCGGCGGGTCTCTCGCCGGCTTTACCTTTGGACTGGACAGCGGCGGCTTCAACATCAACGGTGGCCGCGGTCAGGACAACCTGATTACCTTCGACGGTGCGGTTGGTGTGCGCACCCGCTCAAATGGCACTAGCATCGGCACGGCCGATCTGGATTCCGTGCAGGAAGTGCAGATTCTGACAGCGAATTATTCCGCGGAGTATGGCCGGTCCGCGGGCGGTCAAATCCGCATCATTACGAAGTCAGGAACCAGCAAATTCCATGGGACCGCTTATGAGTACTTGCGGAACTCAGCACTGAACGCGAATAGTTGGACCCGGAACCAGAGTTCTACCACCAATTTTGTGGCACCGTTCCGTTATAACCAGTTCGGTTACAACATCAACGGCCCCGTCACGATTCCGAAGTTGTTCAATCGTGACCGGAATAAGCTGTTCTTTCTTTTCAGCCAGGAATACGTGCGGCAGCGGAACGTCCCAACCGTTACACGCGTTGTACCTACTCCGTTGATGAAGAGTGGCAATTTCAGTGAATTTTTGAATCCGGCCAGCCCGTTTTCGAATGGCGTTCAGTTAAAAGATCCGGTTAGCGGCGCACCTTTTGCGGGTAACATCATTCCGGCCAGTCGATTTAGCCCGAATGGGGTCGGGCTCCTGAACGTCTACCCGAATCCCACGCCCGGTTTCTTGATTGGTAAAACTAATTGGATTGGACAATCTTCCGCTCCTACTAATCAGCGCAAAGATACTTACTCGTTCGACTACAATCCGACCGAAAAACATAACATCCGGGTACGGTTGCAGAACTTCACGTTTATTGATTACAACCCGTTCCAGAGTAACTTCGACCTCTATGCCCGCATCTTCGACCGGCCGAACCAGACCGGGTCAGTCAACTGGGTATGGACCATTACGCCCAGTCTGATTAACGAAGCTTTGGTTACCGCAAGCCGCGATAAAGTCAGGATCGGAATCGATACCACAAACGGCCGGTTCGACCGCACGAAGTACGGAATCAATTTCCCCTATGCGTTCCCGGGGACAAAGAACATCGCCAATAAGATTCCCACAGTCGATATCAATGATTTTGATGGCTATAGCGGAAGTCCGTATCCGTCATCCTCGGCAGGTCCAATCTATGACATCTCCGATAATATGACGAAGATTGTCCGCAACCACACTTTCAAGTTCGGCGGATTGTTTGAGCGTTCCGGCCAAAACGATTTCGATCAAATCAATGTGCAAGGTGTTCCTGGAGGGACGGATAATCAGAATGGCCGTTTCCAGTTCTCAAACAGCCGTGTAGGCGGCAGCGGCGCGGCAGTTGCCGATGCGCTTCTCGGTTTGTTCGATACGTATGCAGAAATCGGAACCCGCTCTTACACCCCGTACCGCGGCCAGATGTACGAGTGGTTCGCCCAGGATACCTGGAAAACTACCAGCAAGCTCACGCTCACTTTAGGAATTCGGCACTCGATCATCCGCCCCTATTACAGCCTGTGGCGGAACCAGTCCGTGTTCGATCCGAGGTTCTACGATCCGGCGAAAGCGGTGAAGGTGGATCTGAAGACAGGGAATCCGGTTCCAAACTCAGGCGACCCTTTTAACGGAATTGTCATTCCGGGAGATAAATTCACCGATGGCGCAAAAGGTCGTGTTCCGGTAGCGGACAATGGTTCGGTCGCAAACTTGTTTCACGGCTTGGATAAACGGTATTCCAACACCCACTGGACCAACTTCCAGCCGAGGGTTGGAATTGCGTATGCCATCAACCCGAAAATGGTCTTTCGCGCCGGCGGCGGTCGCTTTATGACCAGAGTGGGCGTGAGCGATTCCGTGTTCCTCGGCGGAAACCCTCCCTTCCAACCGATTGCGTCTTTTGCTACCGGTTCGGTCGATAGCCCTGCAGGCGGAGCGGCGAACACTTACCCGATCAGCATCAACTCGCAGGATCTCGTGTTTGCGAATCCTGAAGCGTACACCTGGAATTTCACGGTGGAACGCCAAGTCGGTCAGAATACCTCGCTTGAAGTATCGTATGTGGGCCGTCGTGGCTTACACGGGCAAAGGGAGCGCAACATCAATCAGCTTCAGCCCGGTACGCTTCAGGCCAACCCCGGTGTCAACGCGAACGCGCTACGTCCTTTCAAGGGCTTCGGACCGATTCGTGTGACCAACAACGATGCCAATTCACTCTATAACGGCTTGCAATTTGGCCTGACACGCCGATTTACTAAAGGCTTAAGCTACGGTGTTGCCTATACTTTTTCGAAATCGTCCGACGACGGATCCGGTCAACGCGACGTTATACCTAATGCCTATAATGCACACGACCTGTGGGGGCCCTCAGACTTCGACAGCCGTCACGTGATAGTGCTGAACCTGATCTATGAGTTGCCCATCTTCCGGGACAGCAGTACACTGCTCGGCAAGACATTGGGCGGCTGGGAAATCACCAGCGTGACCCAGTTCCAGACCGGAACGCCTTTCCGGGTACAAACCAACGATGACTTTGCCGGAGTTGGATCAGGAAGCGGTAACAACATTCAATCGCTCTGGAATATCAGCGGCGATCCGCACCTGGATAGCCCGCAGTTTGCAAAGGGCGGCAAGACAGACCCCGCGCAGTACTTCAAGATTTTTAATTCCGACGGCACCAGGATCTTCACTCCTCCTGCGGCGGGAACGTTCACCACGCAACGCAATCGCAACTTACTCTACAACCCCGGTTTCCAGAACTGGAATATCGGGTTGTTCAAGAGGTTCCGCGTTACGGAAAGCCAGGCGCTTACCTTCCGTGCCGAGGGCTTTAACTTTATTAACCATCCCAACTGGAGTGGCGCGGATACCAATCCGAATAACTACGCCAGCACATTCGGGAAGGTGAGCGCCAAGAACAGTGAGCGCACCATTCAGCTCAGCTTGCGTTATTCGTTCTAACAACCAGCGGTTGCCATACCCGGCCCACTTTCCTTCGGGAGGGTGGGCCTTTTTTGTTTCGTATTTGCGCTGCCAGTGCGCGGCTTTCTTTTTCGTTATGCGGGAAGTTGAATTAGACGTTTCGAGCCACCCCGCACGCCTTGCCATGCCAGGGAGCGATCAAAGCTGACCACGGTTCCCGCGCGGCGGTGGGCGAGACCCAGGAGATAGACATCCGTCACCTGTCGCGGACCCGCGATGAGCTCACGCTGAAATGATTCTTCCCCGGTGAGCGAGAGGTCATCCGGCCAGAACTGGTAAGAGGCTTCAAAGGCGGATTTGAGTGCCGACAGGAGTTGAATCACTTCCGCCGGCGCGCGCTGGCCGCTGGGGTAGGCAGGCTGGGAGAGCACGCGCACCATGCCATTTTCGGTCAACGGGCAGGTGGCCCACCCTTCCCGGTGGTGAGCGAGAAACCACTTCTGCATTGCCGTGTGGTCCACATGATCGGAATCTACCAGGGAGATTAGGGCGTTTACATCGAGCAGAGCGGCCAATGTTTAGCCTTCTACTTCGAGAAGGTCTCTCACGGCCTGGGAGGTAACCGGCTGGGCTCCCGCTTTCCTGGTGAGTATGGGGATAGCTCCGGGCACAGCGGCTGTGGCAGGCGCGGGCTGCAACCCCTGGCGAATGAAGCTGGAGACCACTTTCCCGAGGCTTTCGTGCCGTTCGTTCGCCACGTGTTTGGCCAAGCGGAGGAGGTCTTCGTCGATGTCGAGGGTGGTGCGCATAGAGCATTATAGGATGATGTGATGATGTGATGTCAAGATGCCGGTCACCCAACCTGCACTAGCCCGTATTTGCGCTGCCAGTGATCGCGGATGTAGGCAGCGGCTTGCGCGAGCGCCTCGCGGGATGGGGGCTTGGCGATGAAGGCGATGGCTTCGCGGCGGGCAATTTCCAGGATTTCACTGTCGCGCAGGATGCTGGCAATTTTTAGCGCCGGCATTCCGGATTGCTTGGTGCCGAAGAACTCGCCGGGGCCGCGAAGTTTTAAGTCCATTTCAGCGATGGCGAACCCATCGTTGGTGTCGGTCATGGTGCGAATGCGCTCTTTCGCGGTGTCGCCCAGCTTTTCAGTGACCAACAGGCAGTAGCTTTGCTCACCGCCGCGCCCGACTCTGCCGCGGAGTTGATGGAGTTGTGAGAGCCCGAACCGCTCGGCCTGTTCGATCACCATGACCGTGGCGTTGGGGACGTCGACGCCGACTTCGATGACGGTGGTGGAGACCAGAATCTTCGTTTCACCGGCCTTGAAGGAGGCCATGACGGCTTCCTTTTGAGCGGGGGGCATGCGTCCGTGAAGCAGCGCGACCGGAGTGTTCGGGAAGACTTCGCGGGAGAGGTGATCGTAGGCGGTTTGCGCGGCTTTGGTGGCCTGCGTTTCCGAATCTTCAATGACGGGGTAGACCACGTATGCCTGGCGGCCGAGATCGATTTGCTGTTTGAGAAAGCTCCAGACCTGCTCGATGGCGTCGGCGTTGTAGTGCTTGGTGAGGATGGGCTTGCGGCCGGGCGGCAGTTCGTCGATGACGGAGATGTCGAGGTCGCCGTAGAGCGTCATGGCCAGCGTGCGGGGGATGGGCGTTGCGGTCATGACCAGCACGTCGGGCGCGGCACCCTTGCGGCCCAGTTCGAAGCGCTGCATCACTCCGAAGCGATGCTGTTCATCGATGACGATCAAACCCAGATTGCGAAACTCCACGTCTTCCTGGATGAGGGCGTGGGTGCCGATGGCCACGTTGATCATGCCCGCGGCCAGAGCCTTTTTAAAGACGGCTTTATCTTTGCTGGAGCCGGTGAGCAGGTTCACCTGGTACCCCAGTTTGCGGAAGAGCGGCTGCAGGGAAAAGAAGTGCTGAGTGGCCAGGATTTCCGTTGGTGCGAGGACGGCGGCCTGGAACTTGTTCTCGACGGCGATGACCATGGCCTCGGCGGCGACGATGGTCTTGCCACTGCCCACGTCGCCATGCAGCAGGCGGTTCATGGGACTGGGCCGGCCCATGTCGTCGGCAATCTCTTTGAAGACTTTGAGTTGGGCGCGGGTGGGCTTGAAGGGCAGGATGGTCTTGATGCGTTCGCGGATCTGCTCATTGCGTTCGAAGGCGATGCCGGGCACCAGGCGCGCTTTGCCCTTCTTCAGTTCGAGGCCGCATTCGAGCCAGAAAAATTCTTCGAGGATGAGGCGGAGGTGCGCGGGCGAGCGGAAGGCGTTGAGGAGGCGAAGGTCGGATTCGGGCGGCGGGAAGTGAATCCAGCGGAGGGCGGTATCGAGCGGCACCAGCTTGAGCGAGTGGCGAAGCGCTTCAGGGAGCTGATCGGGAATGGGGCCGAGTTGCGAGATGACGGAGTTTGCGAGCGTGCGGAGAATGCGCGTATTTACTTTGCCCGCAGCTTCGTAAACAGGCACGATGCGGCCAGTGTGGAGCGCGGATTCGGTGTCGTCATCGCCGGCGAGCGATTCGAGTTCGGGGCGCATAATCTGCAGTTCGCCGCGGTAGGAATCGAACTCCACTTTGCCGAAGAGCGCGAACTTGGCGCCGGGCAGGAGCTTATCCGCCAGGTAGGCACCGTTGAACCATTTGCAGACCAGGATGGCGCGTGAGGCATCGGTGAATTCGGCTTCGAAGAGGCCCAGGTTGCGGCGGCGGAAGCCCGAGACTTTGGTCTGGCGCACTTCGGCAAGTACGGTGGCCATCTCACCCGGAGCCAACTGGGCGATGGTTTTTACGTTGCTGCGGTCTTCATAGCGGAAGGGCGGGTAATGGAGCAGGTCTTCTACGGTGCGAAGGCCTTTGAGTTCCAGCATGGCGGCGCGGGCGGGGCCAACACCGGGGAGGTAAGCGAGGGGGGAATCGAGCGTGAGGGGCAACTGCTTGGGTCAGCGGGGGAGGCGTGCTTCGTGATCGGCGAGGATCTTCAGGACGGCATCGAGCTTTTGATCCATGCGTTCGAAGCCGAGTTCAATTTTCGCTTCCAATTTGCTCTCTGAAAGCCTGATTTCGGCGCGCAACACCTCCTTGACATCCGTAATTCGGCTGTTGCCCAGGAACAAGAGGCCGAGCGGAATTAGGATGGAAATGGCCAGCGTCAGAATTTGCGTGTCGTTCATCTCGCGCTCCGCTGCTCTTAAGTGTACAATGCCGCAATGTCATCTTTCCGTGCGGCGCTGTTGCTGGGTGCGTCGCAATTACTAGTCGCACAAGAACTGAAATTGGGGATTGTGGGGACCGATACCTCCCATGTGATCGCGTTCACGAAGATATTGAACGACCCGGCGTCGCCGGATTATTTGCCGGGAGCGCGCGTGGTGGCCGCTTACAAGGGCGGCAGTAAAGACCTGCCGGAGAGCGCGAACCGCGTGGACGGTTATGCAGCCGAATTGCGCACCAAGTGGGGCGTGCAGTTCTATTCCGATGTGGCAACGCTGGCGAAGCGCGTGGATGCGGTAATGCTGACCAGCGTTGATGGGCGCGTGCACCTGGAGCAGGCGAAGGCGATCATCGCGGCGAAGAAGCCGCTGTTCATCGATAAACCTCTGGCGGCGACGCTGGCCGATGCGCGTGAGATTGCGCGGCTGGCGAAAGAGGCGGGGGTGCCGTGGTTCAGCGCGTCCAGTTACCGGTTCGGGGAGCTGGGCACCAGTATGAAGTTCGAGGATGCGCGCGGGGTGACGACCTGGGGGCCGGGTCCGCTGGAGGAGCATCATCCGCTGGAGTTGGCTTGGTATGCCATTCATCCGATTGAACTGTTGTTCACGTTGATGGGACCGGGTTGTGAGACGGTGTCGCGCGCGGTGGGGAAAGATGCGGACGTGATTACAGGGGTCTGGAAAGACGGCCGGATTGGGACGGTGCGCGCGCTGCGGCCATACGGGACCTATGGGGCGGTGGTGTTTCGCGAGAAAACCGTGGTGGAGAGCAAGGCTAAAACAGTGGAAGGGTACCGGCCGCTGCTGGTGGAAATTGTGAAGTTTTTTGAGACCAAGCAGCCTCCGGTGCCGAATGAAGAGACGCTGGAGATTTTCGCGTTTCTGGATGCGGCGCAAAGGAGTAAAGCCGCGGGGGGCGCGCCGGTGAAGCTGCGCTAATCAGGCCAGAACTTGCATGCCGGCGTCGACGAAGATGGTGTTGCCGGTGACGCCGCGGCCCAGATCGCTGGCGAGGAAGACGGCCGTATCGGCGACTTCGGCGGGGTCGGTATTTCGGCGCAGCGGGGCACGGTCGGGGACCGCGTTCAGCATGGTGGCAAGGTCTTTGATGCCACGGGCGGAAGTGGTTTTCACCACGCCGGCACTGATGGCGTTGACGCGAATGTTCTTCGGGCCAAGATCGTTCGAGAGATAGCGGACGGTGGCTTCAAGGGCCGCTTTCGCGACTCCCATGACATTGTAATTTTGGACCACGCGCGTGCTGCCCAGATAGGTCAACGTCATGAGCGAACCGCCCTGGGTCATGAGGGGCGCGGTGGCTCTTGCGATGGCGACCAGGGAATACGCACTCACATCGTGAGCCAGCGCATAACCGGCGCGGCTTGTTTCGACGAACGGCTTCGCGAGGTCTTCGCGATTCGCGAAGGCGAGTGCATGGACCACTACATCGAGTTGGGTGCCTTCGAGAGATGCGGCGAGGGCGGCAATCTGCTCGTCGCTGGTTACATTGCAGGGAAGGACTTTGGCGACGTTCAAGTCTTTCGAGAGCGACTCGATGGCCTCTTTTTGATGATCGTCAAGATAGGTGAGGATGAGCTGCGCACCCTCGCGCGAGAAGGCTTGCGCGATGGCGTAAGCGATGCTCCATTTGTTTGCGATGCCCATCACGAGCGCTGTCTTGCCTGCTAGCAGTTGACTCATTCCCACTCGATGGTAGCAGGCGGTTTATCGGTGAGGTCACGGAAGACGCCGGCAATTCCGGGGATGGCGAGAAGCTCAGAGGCGAGCGCGGCAAGCAGCGCGGGCGGTATGGAGACAGCTTCGGCGGTCATGCCGTCAACGGACTGAATGGGGCGAAGGACGACGGAATCGGGAGCTTCGGCGGTGCCGAGGGGAATGAGTACGACGGGGAACTGCCAGGTCTCCGCATCGAAGGCGTGTTGCGCGGTAAGGCGGCGGACGATGGCATCGGCATAGCGCAGGCGCTCGATGCGCTCGGGAACGATGGCGCTGCGGTAAACGGAGAGATGAGCCAGCTGAGTGCTTATGGCCACTTGCGCGATGACGCGATTGATGCCGCTAATGCTGTTGACAAGGTCGCTGGCTTCGGCGATGGGATGTTCGAGAGCGAGGATGGGCGCGTAAGTTCGAGAATCGCCTTGTACGCCCACCGAAAGGATGGGCACCAGCCAGCCTCCGGCAAGCGGTTCGAGCGTGCCGTTCGCCGGGGAGCAGAGCAGGCGGATGGCGAGACCGGGACCGGGGAAAGGGTGACGATCCAGCAGTTCGGAGGGCAGATTCAGTTCGCGGCCGATCTGGCGAACTTCGTCTTTATAGAAAGAGCTGAGCGGTTCCACCAGGCGGTTCGAGGCAAGCAGTTTCTGGATGCCATCGACACGGTTGTGGTGAGTCTTGATGACGGCCGCATTCTTGGTGCCGCCGGATTCGATGGTGTCGGGATAGATGGTGCCCTGGCCGAGAATCCAATGCCCGTCCAGTAGGTGGCGCGCTTCGATGATGCGCTCCTGAACCAGCACAAACTGTTCACCGATGATGCGGCGCTTCTCTTCCGGTTCGACAATGGAGGCGAGCGGTTTCAGGAATTGCGGGGCTGCGTCTTCAATGGCGACATTGTCACCGAACATGCCGCGGACGAACGCTGTCTCGCCTTCGCGCATGAGGCCGGTATCCACATAGACGCCGCGCACGCGATGGGGCCCCAGGGCACGCAGGCAGAGCGAGAAGGCGACGGTGGAATCGACGCCGCCCGATACGAAGAAGAACACGTTGCGGTCACCCACCGTAGCGCGAATTTGTTCTTCAATGAGCGGGATGCGATGGCGCGGGTCCCAATCTTCCACGCAGCCGCAGATATCGAATACGAAGTTTGAAAGCAGGGCGCGGCCATGCGTGGTGTGCACCACTTCGGGATGGAATTGAACGCCATAGAGCCCGCGGGCGCTATCTTCCATGGCGGCGACGGCGCAGGTGGCGGTGGTGGCGGTGATGGTAAAGCCGGGCGGCGGCTTTTCCACGGTATCGCGGTGGCTCATCCAGACTTGGGAATTGTCTTCCCAAGAAGAAAAAAGCTTGCCGGGTTCCGCCAAGTGCAGACGCGCGGGGCCGTATTCGCCCTTGGTGCCAGGCTTCACCTTCCCATCCAGCAGATGAGCGAAAATCTGCTGGCCGTAACAGATGCCGAGCACGGGAACTGCTTGCGCGAGAAGGGCCGCGTCGATTGTGGGGCTGGCCGGATCGTAGACGCTGGCCGGGCCGCCGGAGATGATGATTCCGCGCGCGCCTTGCAGTTCGGCGACCGGTGTATCGCTGGGGCGAACATCCGCTCGCACACCCAGTTCGCGGACCTTTCTAGCGATGAGGTGGCAATACTGGCCACCGGCATCGAGAACGGTAATCTGAGCGCCTATTTCGCCATCCTTTGGACGATCATCTTCTTCGCCGAATTCAGCAGTGCCTGCGCTTTCGGCAATGCTTCCATGGCCTTCAAAACAGCCGGGTCAGTCGATTTTTCAAACACGCGGCTGTCTTCGCTGGAGATGCCGGAGAAGTAAATCTCATATTGCAACTGATGCTTGATCCAATCCAGGTGCTGAGTGAAATCGGCCTCGGTGAACGCGACTTTGTCTTTCAACAGGTATTGGTGGAAGGCGTCCACGGTGGGTGTTTCGGCGACCCATGTTTTATCGATCTTGGGGTTGGTGCTGCCAAGGAAATTGGCTGTGAAGTTGAAGAACTCCGCGCGGCGCAGCAGATCGATCTGGAACTTATCCAGCTTGGGCTGCGTGTACTTTTCATCGGGCGAGATGCCGCCGCCACCATACACGGTGCGGCCGCTATCGGTCATCTTCACGTCCTGCATGTTGCGGGCTTCGGTGTTGGCTTTGTAGTAGTAATCGAAGAACGACGTGTGGCTGTAATCGCGCTGGATCAGGCGGCCGCTGGGGGTGTAGTATTTCGCGGTGGTGAGCGCAAGGCCGGAGTTCTCGATGATGGGGAACACGGTCTGAACCAAGCCCTTGCCGAAGGTGTTGTCGCCGAAGATCCAGGCGCGGTCATGATCCTGAAGCGCGCCGGAGACGATCTCGGCGGCAGAGGCGGAAGAGCGATTCACCATCACTACGATGGGGTACAGATGGCCGTGATTGCCGTTGCGGGCGGTGTAGGTCTTCTCCGCCGAGGCGCGTCCGCGATGGGACACGATGACATCGTCTTTGCTGAGGAACTTATCGGCGACAGCGACGCCTTCATTAAGCAGGCCGCCGGGATTGTTGCGTAGATCGAGAACGAGGCCTTTGATGTTGTTTTCGCCGATGCGTTCCAGGTTGGCGGTGAGCTCACGGCTGGTGGGCTCATCGAACTCTTCGATCCAGATGTACCAGACACCTTTGCCTAAGCTGATGGCGTCGGGGACGCTATGGCGCGTGATGGAATCGCGGGTCACGCTAAAGATGATGGGCTTGGGGACGCCATCGCGCTGGACTTCGATCTTGACCTGCGTGCCGCGCGGACCCTTCAAGGTGTCGGCGACTTCGTTCTGGCCCATGGCGCTGGTGGGCTTGTCGTTAATGGAGACCATGTAATCGCCGGGGCGGAGGCCCGCTTTGAATGCCGGCGAATCTTTGAAGGGTTCGAAGACCGTGGCCTTACCGTTGCGCACGCCAACCTTCATGCCGACGCCGTAATAATTGCCGCGCTGACCTTCGCGCATAATGGCGAAGGTGTGTGTGTCGTAATAATTCGAGTGCGGATCGAGCGTACGGAGCATGCCGGGGATGGCACCGTTATAGATGGCTTTATCGGCGCTGACGGGCTCGGCGAAGTTCTCTTCTACCACGTTGTAGGCCTTGGTGAAGGTCTTCAGGCTGTTCTTGACGTCGTCATCGTCCGCGGCCGTGGCGGCGGAGGCGATGTCCAGATGCGGGCCGACGAAACCACCCAACAGGGCGCAGGCCAGAATGAACAGGGGAAGGAACAACAGGGAACGCCGTTTTTGGGGCATCGGAAGGGACACGTCCTCTCTAGGCAAGTATATCAATCCGGTAGACGGAGCCAGAAGGCAAGTGGGGTACAGTGGCAGGGTGCGGTCAATTCTTCTTCTGTTGACGCTTGGCACCGCGCTGTTCGGCCAGAACAGCTTGCGGGAATTTCTGGCGCTGACGCCGGCGCAGATAGTGCAGGTGCGGGAACTGAACAGCACGTTGGACCAGTATGTTTCCGGTAAACAGCAGCGCCGGTATCAGGTGCGACAGGAGTTGGATGCGGAGTATGCAAAAGCTTCACCAGATGCGCAGGCGCTGGGTGAACGCTATGTGGAATTGGACGGCATCGCCCGTGAGATTGCTGAAGCGCGGGCTGCGGTGGGGGTGAAAGTTGGCGCGCTGCTGACCGAGACGCAGAGGGGGTTGCTGCGGCGAATTTCGGGCGCTATCGTTCAGCAAAGTCTTTATAGCGATGCAGTTTGCGGGTACTTGACCGATTCGTTTCCGAATGTAACCGGCGGTGCTACTTTCGGAGCGATTTCATTTTATTCTCCTTTCGCTAATTTCCTTCTTGGATATACCGTTAACACCACCAGTTTAGGCGGCTGCGGGCCGAATTATCCAGGCTCAATTCGGGATTATCTGGCCCTGACGGACACGCAGGTGGGCGCGATTTTGAACAGCGCCGCCACTTATCAGAATCTGTTCTCGCGAAGGCAGGCCCGAGTTGCCGATGTCGAAGCGGAAATTCGGGATGAGACGGCAAAACCGTCGCCCGATGCGCTCGCACTGGGGAATCGGTATACGGAACTAATCGTAATCTCGAGGGAATTGGCCAGGTTAGAGCGGCAGGCTGGGGCCGCGTCGAGAGCCCTACTCACAACACCGCAACTGATGAAACTGCAGGCTCTGGTGGATGGGAATAGCCTCTTGATTTTCGTTTACCCGGCAGAGGGCTGCCATTTCATTGCGCTACCGGCCGGCGTGCCAACTTCTTACTATGCGGAGGCTTCGTGCCCAAGCGATTTCTAATTGCGCTCTTGTTGGTGGCTGGATGTTGGGCGCAAAGTGACCTTCGTCAGCGGCTCAGTTTGACCGATTCGCAGGTAACCGCGATCGTTACGTTGAATCAGGATTACAACACCTACTGGTTCGCTCGGGACCGGGAGAACGCGCTTTACGGGGAACTGGCGGCGATTGTGGCGGAACCTTTGCCGGACGCGCGCGAAATTGGTACACGCGCGGTGGAGCTGGAAGCGATTCGCAGGGAGCGCGTGGCAAAGCAAACCATTTTGCGCGGCCAAGTGGCGGCCCAGCTTTCCCCCGCGCAGGTGGTAACCGTGAACGGGCTGATTGCCGCTTACACCCTGCAACCGCTGGTCAGCGATGCGGCATGCGCTTACCTGGTGAACGGGAACCCTTATGCCAGCCGGTGGTTCGATACGGCTGTATATGCGACGCAGCGGCCCGGCGCGTTGTTTGGTTACGCGCCGCCGCTGCCCTCCATCCCTCCCGCACCGGCGGCTTCGTTTTGCAATTCGAATATCTTCCCCATTTCTGTTCGCGATTACCTGAATCTGACGGATGCGCAGGTGGCGTCGATTTATGCCGTCAGTGCCGCTTATAGCGATTTCTATGCGCGCAGGCAAAATCGCCTGACGGAGTTGCAGCTTGAAGTCCATGACATGACCGCGGCGGCAGGAGCCGATCCCGTGGCGCTGGGGCTGCGCTATGCGGAAATGGCCCGGATCGGCCGCGAACTGGATGATCGGAAAGCTCAGTTGCGCGACTCTGCGCGAACGTTACTCAACGCCGCGCAGACCGCGAAGCTGAAGGTGCTGCAGGATGCGCAGGCAGTGAACGACAGCAACGCGATCAACTATGCGACGGGTTGTAATTTACTGCAGTTGCCCCCCGGCGCTGGCCCGTTTCAGCCCGCTACCGGCGAGCTCAGCTTCTGCGTATTGTGACCATGAACCTGGAAAGCCTCCGTTTTACCTGCCAGCCGAATTGTTCGCGGTGCTGCCAGATGGAAGGTGAGGTTTTTCTTTCGGAACAGGATCTGCTGAAAGCGGCCGCGTATGTGGGGATGACAGCGGCGGCGTTTGAGCGGTGGCATTGCATCCGAACCGCTTCGCAGTTGCGCTTGCGCAAGCCGCCAGGCCGGCAGTGCTATTTCCACAAGGATAATTGCTGCTCCATCCATCCGGCCAAGCCCACACAGTGCCGCGCGTTTCCTTATTGGCCGGAACTGCTGGACAGCGAGGCTGCCTGGGCGGAAGCTGCTGAATATTGTCCCGGTATGAATCAGGGCGCGCTGGTGAATATTGAAGAGGCGCGGGCCATGGCGGCGGAGATGAAGACCAACTATCCCCAAATGTATGAGCCGGTGCTCAGAGACGAACTCTAGCAGCGGTGATATATTCTAGGCCGATGCGCAGCGCTCTTCAGATTCTCCTCTTCACCGCCACCCTATTGCCTATGGCCGAAGCTCAACGTACCGCCAACTATCCAACGATCGGCAAGATTCATCGGGAGGACCCCCGGTTGGATGATTTGCTGGCTCCCGATGCAAAGATCGAGATTCTGGCCACCGGATTCACATGGGCCGAAGGGCCGGTCTGGAACTCGGCGGGCAAATTCCTCCTGTTCTCAGACGTGCCGCGGAACACGGTTTTTCAATGGCAGCCGGAAAGCGGCGCGGTGCCCTATCTGAAGCCTTCGGGGTACACCGGCTTGGGCGAGTACAGCAAGGAGCCGGGGTCGAACGGCCTCACCTTCGACCACGAAGGACGCCTGGTTTCCTGCGAGCATGGCGACCGGCGCATTTCGCGGCTGGAAAAGGGCGGCGGCAAGCGAACCCTGGTGGATAACTATCAAGGCAAGCGGCTGAATAGCCCGAACGATCTGGTTTATAAATCGAATGGCGATTTGTATTTCACCGATCCTCCTTATGGTTTGCCGAAGCAGGCGGACGACCCGGCGCGCGAACTCGATTTCAGCGGAGTCTACCGGTTGTCGAAATCCGGGCAATTGACGCTGTTGACGAAAGAGATGTCGCGGCCGAATGGCCTGGCATTTTCGCCGGATGAAAAGACGCTCTACGTGGCGAATTCAGACCCGGATAAAGCAATTTGGATGTCATTTCCGGTGAAAGCGGACGGAACGCTGGGGGCGGGAAAAGTGTTCGCTGATGTGACCGCCATGGTGGCCCAGAAGCTTCCCGGGTTGCCGGATGGCATGAAAGTGGACGGAAAAGGAAATCTATTCGCCTCCGGGCCGGGAGGAATTCACGTCTACGCACCGGATGGCAAGCGCCTGGGCCGGATCGAAACCGGTGAAAAAACGGCAAATTGCGCGTGGGGAGATGACGGAAGCACGTTGTATATGGCTGCGGACATGTATGTCTGCCGGATAAGAACAAAGACCGTGGGCCAAATTCCTACCTCTAAAAGTACTAAGGAATAGTACTGAGAGGTTTCTTCCTTAGGGCCTTCAATTTAATATCTTTTAGAAAACGTGGTATTTTTTGCGCCGTTCAAGTAGCCTTAACGGCTGAGGCTATGAAAAAATTACTCGTAATTGGATTACTGCTTGGTTCGAACTTGTTGTTCGGCGAGGCTTCCGCCAAGCTTGCGGCGGAATTAGCGAAAGCCCCCATCAATACTCGGGTAGACGTGATTGTTCAATTCACGGAAGGCGTAACAACAGCCCATCACAAGATTGTCACGGATATGGGCGGGGTGTTGAAACAGGAACTGAAATCGGCCAATGCGGCGGTTTATTCCGTGCCGCAACATGCGTTTGCGGAACTGAGCAATCATCAAAAAATCCATTTCGTTTCTTCAGACCGAGTTGTGCATCCCACTTTGGACTACGCGTCGGCGGCGGTGAGCGCCGGCTACGCCCTGCAATTGCAGTTGCATGGAGAGAACGTCGGGGTGGCTGTGATCGACAGCGGAATTACCGGAACGAACGATATTCATTACGGTTCGCCATTGTCCGCGTCCGGCGTGGTGTATAGTGAATCGTTCGTCCCCGGCAAACCGCTGGCGTTCGATGAATACGGCCACGGAACCCACGTTACGGGCATCCTGGCGGGCGATGGCACGGCGTCCAGGGGATCGAACTACACACATACGTTCACGGGCGTTGCGCCGAAGGTGAAGATCGTCAACCTGCGGGTGCTGGACCAGAACGGCATGGGGACGGATTCCTCGGTAATAGCCGCAATAGATCGCGCGATTGAATTGCGGAAAGTATTCAATATCCGGGTAATTAATCTTTCAGTGGGACGCCCGGTATTTGAAAGCTATACAAAAGACCCTCTCTGCCATGCGGTGGAACGGGCCTGGGCCAAGGGCATCGTGGTAGTGGTGGCGGCGGGGAATTATGGCCGCAGCAATTCGGCCAAGACCAATGGCTACGGC
>JBBROT010000015.1:0-19081 GCA_038229155.1 Bryobacterales bacterium
ACTCATCGCGCGCTTCGTGCATGATGCCCGGCACCACGCGCTCCACCAGAGCGGCGGCCGCGGCGGAGGCAGCGCCCGCCGGAAGAATGTCCAGACCGGGGAACTGCGGCAGTTGCACCAGGGCGCTTCGCCACGCGCCGCCATCGGCGATGATTCCGGAGAGGCCGGCATTTTCGGCATAGCCCAGCATCTGGCGCGTGCCGGGGCGGCGCAGATCCGCATCGATCAGCAGCGTGCGTTTGCCCTGCATGGCATGAGCGAGCGCCATGTGAACAGCGGTCGTGGTCTTGCCTTCATCGGGGGCGGCGCTGGTGAACAGGAGCGAGTGCGGCCGTTCGCCCGAACCCGAAAGCAGAATGGAATTGCGCAGACTTCGCAGCGCTTCTTCGAATTCACCCACGCTGCCCGAAGGGGACGAACTGGAGAAGGGCAATGTGACGTTCTGCCGTTTGCCCTGCCAATCGCGTACCAGGGGAAGCATGCCGATTACTTCCGCATGCAGCAGGCGCGTGATGGCATTCGGATCATGCACCGTGGTATCCATGATGTCCGTCAGGATGGCCGCGCCGATGCTGAAGAACAGACTCAGTAGCAGCGCCACCAGAACGTTGTTGCGCAGATTCGGGGAAACAGCAGCGTAGGCGGGCTGAGCGGGGTCGGCGACGCGAATTGAGTTGTTATCGAACCCGGAGTTGATTCCGGCTTCTTTAATGCGCTGCATCAATTCTTCGTACAGGCGGCGATCGCTTTCGGCTTCACGCTGCTTGCTCTGGTACTGCGATTCGCGCGTGGATTGCGCGTTCACTTCGCCCTTCAGATCGTCGACACTGCGTTTCAGCATGCGCTCACGGCCCAGCGCTTCGTTATATTCACTTTGCACGCGCTTCAGCGTGTTGGTATTGCTGTTGCCAAGAGCCTGTTTCAGCAGGGTCACTTCAGTTTGCGCGCGAATGTATTCGGGATGCCGCTTGCCGTAAACCGCCTGGATCTGGGTAAACTTCTGCTGCGCCTCTTCCAGCTTTTCGGCAAGCTTGCGCGTATTTTCGCCCTGCGCCGATGTCTGGGCCGCTTCAATGGAACCGGAACGCACCGCATTGAATGTGGCCTCCCGCTTCACGCGCTCATTCTGCGAGTTCATGTATTCCGTGTTGGCCTGCAGAAGGCGGCTGGTGAGCACGTTGGTCTTCTCTTCCAGATTCACGAAATTCAACTGCTGGCTATAGTTCACTACCGCCGCGTTGGAGCTATCCATCTTGGCGCGCAACTCTTCAATCTGCTTGCCCATGAACTTCGAAAGTCCATTAGTGGAGTTGACGCGCATTTCGTAATTGTGCCGGATGTAGCTTTCCGCGACGGCGTTCGCCACCGCGGCGGCCGTATCGGGGCTGGACGAACGGTAGGTGACCAGGATGATGTAAGTGCCGGGCACATGCGCGACCTTCAAGCCGGGGATGGTCACCGCGCCTTTGGTCTGCGGGGAACTGGACGTATCGCTAGACAGGCGGTCGCCGGAGAGATGATATTGCTCCGCGACGGGCCGCAGAACGGAAGCCGATTCGATGAGCCGCACCTGGGTGGCGATGAACTGTTCGGAATCGCCGGCCGCGCCCTGCTGCGACGCTTGACCCACAACGCCGGTGGGTGAGCGACGATCGATATCGATGGAAGCGGTGGATTCGTAGACGGGCGTGATGCGCTTCGAGACGAAGTAAGCCAGCGCGGTCGCCGCGAGAACGAAGAGCGCGATTTTCCAGGCCTGATGCCAGATCACCCACAGGTAGTGGGAAAACAACTCGGAGACGGGCTCGGCTTCAGGCGGGGGCGCGATGTACTGTTCGCGCTCGATGAGGGCTGGCGATTCGGATTGTTGTGTGGGGTCTGAAGACATCTTGTTGATCTAAGTCAATTTATCGAAGTGCGACGGACCGTGCCGCGGAGGTGCCGCGTGAGTTTGAAACAGTGACCGAAATACTTTGCAGCGCGTTCGGATCGCCATTGATGGTGAGCGTGAGCGTGAGTGTAAATTGGCTGCCGAACACGCGCGAACCGGGGTCGGAATAGAAGTTCGTGAAGGCGCTTGCGACATCGACGGTCTGCTGCGAAGTCTGGAGATTGGTGCCTGCCGCGCCCGTGAATTGCAGCGCCAACTGAGTGACGGAGCGCGATGTGGAATAGCCGCTGATCAGCAGCTGAAGCGTGTTCCCGCTCTGATTGCCCAGGCGCACGGAACTGAGTTGCGGCGGCCCGGCGGGAATGACGGTGCTGAGTGAGGGCGCAGTGGCGGGCGTCAAATCCACCTGGCCGACGGTGAAGCTGGTGGAGAGCACGATACGGCCCGAGACGGTGCCGGTTTGAAACGGAGCGGTGCGGCCCAGTTGATCGAACACAGCCTGGGTGGTGTTCGCGGGGATAGTGAAGTTCACGGTGCGGGTGCCATTCGCGAACTGGATCGCCGGATCGTCAGAGAAGGAATCGGAAAGGAATGTGAGCGTGAGCACACCGCGTAAATCGGCCGGATAGGGCGATGCGATCTGCACGGTGGCGGCGGGTTGCTGCAGCGGATCGGTCTGCGCGCCGACGCCGGAGATGGTGACAGCGGGAAGCGCCGCTGGCGGGTCACCCGCGCCGATGAGTGTAAAGACCTGATCGTTGATGGCGAGCGTGGCGGTGACGGCACCGGTTGCTACTGGCGCGAACCGAACCTCAAACCGCTGCGAGGCTCCCGGAGCGAGCGCAATGGGAAGCGCGGGCGTGGAGGGCGTGGTGAACATCGGCCCGGAGGCGCTGAAGGAACTGATGGTCGCGGGAACGTTACCGGTGTTGGTGACGGTGATGAACACGGAGCGGCGCGCGCCGACAGCGGTGTTCGGAATCGAGACCGTCCCCTTATTGGGAACGGAGATTGGGCCGGTGCCGACATCGGCGGTGATCGTGAGAACGGCGCCCAGGCCATTGCCGGAGAGCGTGAAGATATCGTTGCCCACTTGTAGACGACCGGTGGAAGGCCCGGGCTTCGCGGGCATATAGACCACATCGAAAAACACCGAACTGGTTTGGCCGGTGGCGCTCGCGGTGCCGCCCAGCACCTTCGGCAGCGCGGGCAAGTTCGCTAACTGGAAATCTGAACCGGTGAGGTTGATGTTGGGAATGGTGCCATCGGCGTTACCCGAGTTGGTCACTTGAATTGTGACGGTGCTCTTCGCGATTCCGTCAGCGGCGGTATCGGGAAAAGCGATGGAGGCACCGGGGGTAAGCGGCGCGGCGGTGCTGCCGGTGATTGTCTGGTAAGTGAACGAGGCTGCTGTGCCCTGGCCGTCCAGCGTGTAAGTGGAGAGCTTACCGCCTACGCTGACCGATAAGGTTCCGGTGTAACGCTTGGCCGCAAGCGGGCTGAAAGTAATCGTGAAACGGAATTCATTGCCGCCGGCAAGGGTGGCGGGAACCAGGCTGAGATTGCCCAACTTAAAAGCTTCGCCAGTGATCGTGACGCTATCCACCGTGGTGGGGCCGGTGCCAGTATTAGCCACGATGAACGTCGCCTGCGAGGAGGCGTTTACAGCGGGGCTTGGGAACGGCAGTGGATCGCCGGACTGGATGACGGTCTGATTATTGGTGGATGAAAGCGTGTAGCTGGTGACCACGCGGGGGGAGATCACGCGGCCGAAGAGCGTGAAGGAATAATCGAACAGCAGGCCGCTGGGGCTGTTCAGCGTGAATTGCAGAGTGCCGTTCGCGAAATCGCCCGCGGTAGGTGAGAAGTTGATGACGACGCTGCCTTGCCCGCCCGCGGCAGGCACGGTACCGCTTTGTGGCCCGAGTGAAAAGGCAGTGCCCGTCACCGAGAGATTTTTGATGGTGTAGACGTTGCTCGAATTCTGGCTGGTCTGGATCAGGAACGTCACGCTGCTGGTCTTGCCGATGGCGGTATCGGGGAAGATCACCGTGCCGAAGGGCGAAACGGGGTTCACTGCGGGGTTGTTCGCCGCGCGATAGAAGAACTGCAGGCTGCTGGGAAGATCGTCCGCCGAGGCGCTTCCGGCGAAGCAGAATGCAGCGAGTAGGGTGAGGAGAAGTTTCGTCACGGGTTAATTAGCCGGGACAAAATATGTCCGCATGGCCTCCGTCGCGAAGAGTGTGAAGGGGAGCGCGTTGAGATCATTGATGAGCAAGAGCGAGCGATCGGTCAAAGCGCGCAGTTGGGAAGGAGCTACATCGAGCGCAATCGAGCGTACGGTGCCCGCGGCAGGGTCGATTGCAAAAATAGCGGGCGCGTCGGAATCCGCGACCAGTACCTGACCGGCTGCCGTGAAGGCAAGCGCGACAGGCTTTCGCAAGCCATCGGCTTCGGAGGCAAAGACCGTTGCAGACGAGGAGTTCGCGTAATCGGCAACGCGCAGAATCTGCTTACCGGCATCGTCCGCGACCCACAGATCGCGGCCGTTACCTGTAAGTGCCAGAGCGGTGATGTGAAAGGTGCTGTCCGTCAGCACGCGGCGTGAAGATCCATCGGAACATAGCGTTTCTAAAGAGCCGGTACCCAGAATCGCGCACGATCCGGCTTCATCGAGCACACCGGCTGTCACGGGTCCAGCAAGGGCGGCGGCGGGAACAGGCGCGGACAGTACAGCATCCTTTCCGATGCCGATCACAAAACGCAACTGGCCTTCAGCAGGGGAATACACGATGGCCGCGGTGCCTTTTGCATTCAGCCCGAGCAGGCGCGTGCCATCCGCCACTTCTCCTAGATCGGCAATAGAAGGCGAGCCGGAAAGAAGCGACCCAAGGATGATCAGATGCCTAGGCTGGTCCCCAGTAATGACAACCGCCGCATCGCCGGAAGGCGCGAACTCGGCAGCCAGAATGGGGAAGGGAAGTGCCAGCGGATCAGCCAGGCGCGTGGCACCGGGAATGCCCGTCATCGCGCGAATGGTGGCCGTCCGGCTATCCAGCACGAACCCCGCGACCGGTCCCGCCGGGCCTCCGCCAAACAGGCTAAACGCAAAAACGAACCCAAATAGAATTTTCATTTCGGACCGCCCACGGAAATACCGCCGACGCTGACGGTGGTGGGCGTGGGTGCAACCACGGCGGCGCTACCGCCCGTGAGCGCCAGCGATAATCCAATCGCCAGAGCCGCCGCTCCCAGAATTCCGGCCACGATCAGAATATTGCGCACCTTGTGATTCGGCGTGTTGACCGTATACGTGCGGGCCACTTGCGCGAGCGACGCGCTGTTTTCTTCATTGAAATTCGCTGTGCCTACACGGCCAGCGAAGCGAGCTTCCACTGTCACTGGAAAGGAACCGGGCAGGGCATTCGGCACCAAATCGTCCACATACGCGCGGCCTTCTGTATCGGTCCAGGCAAGAAATGTGTGCAGCCCGCCAACTTGGCCGCTGGGGCCCGTTGCCGGGGTGGAGAACTGGACGCGCGCGGTGGGCACAATCCGGTCCGTCTCATCTCTCACTTCCACCACAATCCGGCCGCTTTGACTCTTCTTGATGCTGTTGACCGAGCCCTTGCCTTCGAGCACGGTGATCTTCAGGGTCTCAATCTGCTGCGCGTGCAGGGCCAGCGTGAGAAGCCCTACAACAGCGAGTTTCCAGTTCAGTTGATTTGTTTTGACTCTCATCGTCCCGCGGAGTAAATGATCAAGCCTGTCCCGATGGCCGCGCCGAAGGTCACGATGCGGTCCAGAATCGCAAGGGTATCTTTGCGTTTGCGGTCATCGGGCACGAACAGAATATCGTCTGGGATCAAAGGAAAATCTGCCATGCGGCGTTCCAGAATCGCGCGCAGGTTGATCTGAATGCGTTGTTTGGTGCCCGTGATATCGTCGCGCCGGATCACCCATGCTTCCTTCGAAGGCGAAGGACCCAGGCCGCCGGAAAGCGACAGCGCTTTTAGCACGGTTGTATCGGTCTGGTCCTGCACCGGATACTGGCCGGGCGTTCGAACATCGCCCAAAACATAAAGCTTCCCAGCCGGGGGGACACGAATCTCTTCATGCCCGGTGAGCAACACGTTCGATTCGTTCTGATCGGATTGCAATAGATTGCGAATCAGAATGTGGCGCGTGGGGGAGGCTTGGTCGGCGGGGGCATCGGGCACGCGCCGCGTGAGCAATACTTCGGGCCCCGCTTCGGCCGTAAAGCCGCCGGCGCGGATGATTGCATCCGCCAAAGTCACGCGACCAATCGCCTGAAAAATGAGGGGCGTCTTCACCGCGCCAATCACGCTAACGGGGTGGCTGGCATATTCCACCACGGTGACCGAAACTGTGGGGTTCACCACCAGATCTTCACTGCGCAACGTATCGCGAAGCTGCGTTTCCACTTCCACGGGCAGCTTGCCGCGGACACTGAGAGGTTGCCGCAACAACGGCAGGCCTATGGTGCCATCTGGGCCCACACGCATCGAACGCGAGAATTCAGGAAAATTCAGAACCTGCACCTGAACCAGATCGTCAATGCCCAGCCGTTGGGAAGGAAGCGTGACGTTCTGCGCCAGGGCACCGGCTTGCGCGGTTAGAAGAAGAACGGCGTGGAGGCCGATTCGAAGCTTTCTCACAATGAAATCAGGTCACTCAAGGACTTTCCAGTGTAGCATTTACGCCATTGCTTCAAGGCTTTTTCGAAAGCAGCGTTCGTACTCCGCGGCTATCGCTGCGCTGCCGAACCGCCGCCGGACTTCGGGGGCCGCCTGTTGCGCGTTCTGGCGGTAGCGGGCCAGGTCGCGCGTCCACTCCTCGAAGCCGGCAAGATAGCGCTCCGTGTTCCAATCGGCGGCGGTCACGCACCCGGCATCGTAATCTGCCAGCACCAGCGCCACGTCGCCCACGTCAGTCGAATAGACGGGCACGCCCATGGCGAGCGCTTCCAGCATGCTGATGGGCAGCCCCTCATATTCGGACGCGCAGAGCATTCCATCAATTACCGCGAAGAGCTCGCCCATGCGGTCTGAAAAACGAATGCGCGTGACATTTGCGATCGCTTTATTCTCGACGATGCGGTCGCAATCCGCGCCCAATTCGCCATCTCCGATCATTACGAAGTGCCGGTTCGGGTTTGCCTTTCCAGCCATTCGCGCAAACTCCAGGAATTGCGCCGGACGCTTCTGCGATGTGAACCGGCCCACCCAGCCGAAGATTTGTTTCTCTTCCGGCAGTCCCCATTTCGAGCGGTACTGGCGGCGTTCCTCCGCTGTGCGTTCGGCGGCCCCCAGCGTTCCCAGGTTGACCGAGTGGTAGATCATATCGATCCGCTCAGCGGGAATTCCATACTTGTGAATGAAGGTTTGTTCGATCTTGCGGTTGATGGCGATGAAGCGGTCATATGACCGGATGCCTGCTTCGCGATAGCGCGCGATCCAACCGGCTTCGGTGTCGTAAACCTGCTGGTCCACAATTGGAATTTTCGCGAAGACGCGGCGGATGCCGTCGGCATGGTCGCACTGCCAGGGGCTGCCGTTGGGAATCCAGACCAGCGCGGGCCGGTACACGTCGCGCAACCTTTCCATCATGGGAAGGAACAGTTCGGGTGGGGCGAGTTCGGCTAAATCGTAGAAGCCCGCCATGGTGCCTTCCGCTGAGCCATGCAGGCTGCCCTGGCGCTGGTTCAGCTTTTCCACTGTGATCACAATGAAGGTGAACCGGTCGCCCAACTGGCGCATCATGTCGATGACCAGACGCTCCACGCCACCCACGGCGAAGAAGGCCGGCAGGACGAAGATGACGGGCTTCGTCGTCGAAGTGAAGGAGAGCGATGTGGGTAGCGGTTCGGAGCGCGCAGGTGGAGCGGCGATCTTGAGGCCAGGAATCAGATCGCTGATTGTTTCGAATGCGCCTCCGCCGGGGAATAGCCTGGCGATCGTGCCCTTCAGTGGATGCGAGGGCGCATGCCCACGGAGGAACGTGTCGCGATGCTTCTGTTCGAAGACGGTCGCGTTGCGCAGCCCCTGTGTGCCCACATGCGGAGGTTCGGCCAGTGTATGCGAGACCAGTAGAAAATCTAAATCCTGCATCTCGAGCGCCAGCAAAGCGTTCCGCAGGTGCAGGGGATGCAGTGCCTTCAGCGCGGAAGCGGGGGCATAGATGAAGCGGCCCGCCGGCTCTCCGCTTGTGATTTCAATGTCTGAAAACGCGCTTCGCAAGGCGATTCGATACACCTCATCGCCTTCGCCAGCAGGCAGCACGACGGAAAGTGTGGGCCGCTCGCGCTGTTGCAGATAGGGGTTCACGGCCAAGCTGCCGGTGAAGGCGGCGTTCTCGCTTAGCGCGGGGTAATCACGCAGCAGCGTTTCAAACATGGCGCGGACTTCGGTGTCAACTTTGAGCGAATCCTCTTTGATGGTGTTGGACGCATGCACTCGATAGCCGGTCAGCGCGTGGGGAATGTAGGCGACCGTGCCTTCGAGCGCAGCGCGCAATCCGAAATCCCAATCGTGCACGTAGCGAAGATCGGCAAAGCCGCCGATTTTCTGGAACAGCGCTTTGCGAAACACCATGTTGCTGGTCGTTGCCAGAAAATTCTGGTGAGCCAGAAGCGGCAGCCAATCCGCTGACGACACCATGCGCGGAACATCGAAGGCGGCGGGGAAGGCGGTGGGGAAGGGAAGTTGCGGGTCGTACATGGCGCGCTTGCCACCCAACTGGCGGCCCTCCGCATCGATGACCAGGACGTTGCCGAAACAGAGGTCGAAGTTCCGGTGACGCATCTGGCGGCGAATTAGATCGAAACGGGAAGGCGTGAAGACATCATCGGAATTCAGGACGGCCACCCACTCGCAGGAGGCCTGCCGAACCAGTTCGTTCAGTGTGGCGTGGGCACCGCGATTGTCGCGTCCCGCCGGTGTCACATCGCGAACTTTTGCAAGAGCTCCACCCGCAAGCTGTGCCGCAAGATGGGAGCTGCCATCGCGCGAACCATCGTCGAGCAGCAGCACCTCAGTCACCAGCGGGCTGCGCACGGCGGAGAGAACGCATTCCACCAGGTAACTCTCGTGGTTGTAAACGGGGATGACGACGGAGAACATCTGGAGCTTTTACGTCAGGGTGAAACTGGGAAAGCGCCCGA
Organism: Bryobacterales bacterium; assembly: GCA_038229155.1. Taxonomy (GTDB): domain Bacteria; phylum Acidobacteriota; class Terriglobia; order Bryobacterales; family Bryobacteraceae; genus JALYXI01. Next base: position 9,075 of record JBBROT010000015.1, read on the forward strand.
AGACTTCAAAGGCCGCGGCGGTGGAAAGCTTCTCCTGAAAGCGCTCCATGCAGTAGCGATAGGCGGCGGCATAGTTTGCGTTGGGGTTAGCGCAACCCGTCACATACCCATGCAGGTAGCTTAATTCGAAGATGGCGTTCAGCAAATCCGCGTGCCAATTTTGCGACCCCAGCCGGTATGTGGATTCGATCACGACGCCCCAGCTTTTCGCGCCTTCGATCATGCGCAGCAGATCTTCGGCGGAACCCTTACCGCGCATGTCTTGCGCCGCCAAGAGCGTCTCTAGTTTCTGAATTCCAAGATTCTGTTTCGCTCCGGGATGATTCTCGAAAAGACTGCGCGAGGAAAGCCCCGCCGCCATTTGCCGCTCGATAAACTGACGCACGGTGTACGAAGCCTCATGCGATACCGAAGCCGCGGGGCAATACAGAATCGGGAAGCCGCCCTCCAGCTTTTCGTGCAGCCGGTAAGCCAGTTCCATGTCTTCCAGCAGAGCTTGCGGAAGATCGGTGCGGTAGCCATCCGTGGCCCAGTTCGACGCGACTGCGCGTTTGAACGAAATATTCTCGGGGGAAAAGAAACGCCAATCGAACCAGGTATAGGGAAGCAGACTGTGAAAGCCGAACTGTTGCTCCCCGGCACCCTGAAGGTGGGCCATTAGGAAGCTGACGCGCTCGTCAGGCAAATTCGGCCACACCACTTTCCCGAGCGCGGCGATGTTCTTTCCCGGCAGCATACGGTGCGCGTTTATGTGCTGCTCAAAGAAAGTGGCGACAGCGGGCGCGACGCTGTCCGAAAGGAACAGAATCAATTCACGAGCCGCTAGTATCACCCCATGATTGCGTGCCGCGCCCGCTGTGGCTACCGCTGCGGTAGTCCATTGAAGGTTCGGAACCTCAATCTCGAGAACTGCTAAGCATGCCTTGGTATCGTCCGTCGAGCCGTAATCGACCACTATGAATTCCACCGGAAGATTGCGCGCGGAAGTGGCGCAGGCTCGCAACGTTCGCTCCAATTGGGCTGCGTTGTTCCTGGTCGCGATGACCACCGAGAGGCCATAGAGAAGCGAATCCGGCAGTGTTTGAGGATGGTGAGGCTCATTCACCGCAACGCGCTTCGGCGATGGAGCGGTGGGGTCGCTGGGCGGGCGAGAGAAGACGATGGTTCGCGGGCTGTGCTGCAGAACCTTGTTCAGGCCCGCGATTTTGACATGCACTTTGTGAGATGCACCGTCGAAGAACGCTTCCGGCACGGGGCTGGAAAACGCCTGATAGCCATCGCCGACCCCGGCCTGCAACAGATCGGAACGGTACCGGTCGGCCACGACGCTCTCCGCGGGTTGGCCATCGATCGAAATTTCAACTGCCAGGCGCGCGCCGGGCCGGTCAGGGTCCACCGCCCAACCGTTGATCTGGCCGTTCGCGGGTGCATCGAGCGAGCCGTGAGCGTTCTTACTGGGGCCTTCGCCGGTGCCGGATCTGCTGCCGGACATCAGTTCTTTCCCACCAGTTCCAAATCATGCGCCACCATTTCCTTCACCAGATCGTGAAATGTGTGCGTCGGTTCCCAGCCCAGAACACTGCGCGCTTTGGAGGCATCGCCCACCAGAATTTCCACCTCGGCGGGGCGAAAGAAGCGTTCGTCTTCCTTGACGAAATCGCGATAATCCAGATTGGCTTCCGCGAAGGCCAACTCGCAAAATTCGCGGACGGAATGCGTGTCGCCGGTCGCGACCACAAAATCATCGGGCTCGGGTTGCTGCAGCATGCTGTGCATGGCGCGGACATAATCTTCTGCGTGGCCCCAATCGCGCCGCGCTTCCAGGTTGCCCAGGCGAAGCTCCTGCGCAAGCCCCAGTTTGATGCGCGCCACATTGTGGGTGATCTTTCGCGTAACGAACTCAAAACCGCGGCGCGGACTTTCATGGTTAAAGAGCATGCCGTTGCTGCAAAACATCTGGTGGGCTTCACGGTAATTGATGGTGAGGTAATAGCCAGCCACTTTGCTGATGCCGTACGGGCTGCGCGGATGAAAAGGTGTTGTTTCCCGCTGTGGCACCTCGTGCACTTTGCCGAACATTTCGCTTGACCCTGCAAAATAAAAACGGCAGGAAGGCTGCAGCTCCCGCAGCGCGGCCAGCAGATAATGCGTGCCGTTGCTGTTGGTGTTCATGGTGGAAAAGCCATCGGCAAAACTTTCGGCGACGAAGCTTTGCGCGGCCAGATGGTAGCACTCGTCGATGGGGCAGCGGCTGAGCACTTGGAACAAGCTGGGATAGCTTTCCAGGCTGCCCGCATGCAGAACCAGACGATCCGCCAAATGGGCCACGCGCCCCAATCGCTGCTCCGGCTGCTCTAGCGCCACACGGCGTACCAGGCCATGGACTTCGTAACCGAGACCGAGAAGGTATTCGGCCAAGTAGCTGCCGTCCTGTCCGGTTATGCCCGTAATCAGTGCTTTCTTCAAAGACTCAGCGTACCATCGGGCAGCGCGCTACCGTAGCGAAAGGTCTTCGTTGTTCTGGGCCAGGTGAGGCGAGTAAAAGGGGTCTGGCCGCTGAAGTTCGCTGGACCATTTGCAAAAGAATTCGCGGCGTTCGTCGTATGATGTGCCGCCGGAACGCGTGCGGCTCTCATCATGCTGTAGTTCCGCTTCCGCATCGAGGATGATGGCGAGGCCTTCGCGGCGCAGGCGGAAACACAAGTCCACGTCATTGAAGTTGACCGGGAACGCGGTGTCGAAGCCGCCCAAGCGGCGAAAGTCCGCTGTGCGGATGGCCAGGCATGCACCGGTCACGGCGGAGACTTCGCGTGTGTATTGGGTCCATGGCCAATTGGCGTGAGGAGGCATGTTGCGGCCGGGGTGCCAAGCGCCATCGGTCATCCAGGCCGCGATGCCGGAATGCTGCAAACGGCCATCGGGAAAGGTCAGCTTCGCTCCCACCGCGCCCACGGAAGCAACGCGCAGCCAGGCTTCCATGCGGCGCAGCCAGTCCGGCCGTAGCGGCGTCACGTCGTCGTTGAGGAAGAGCAGAATAGAGCCGGACGCGCTTTCAGCGCCCAAGTTATTCATAGCTGAAAAGTTGAATGGCGCGGTATAGGGAACGCGCTTCGCGCCATGCGCTGAAATCCCCTCAGCCACGGCCTGCTCGCTCGCGGCGTTGGAGGAGCCCAGGTGCTGGACGATGATGGTTTCGAAGGGCGCGAAATCTGTGGCGGATTGGAGCCCGTTCAGGCATGCCTCCAGCAGGCTTGCCGTGCGGGTACACACGACGATCGACACCATAGTGCTGGAACTGGCGGGAACGGCTGTCGTGGGCGCGGGTGGAAGCGCGATGTTTCGCGACCCGTACAGGATGGCGGGAACGTGGACTGCTTGCAAATTTGGGTGCGCCTGAATGGCGCTGAGCAGGTCCGCATGACCGGTGGCGAGTTCGCGCCGCAGAGCAGTCAGGCCGCCAAGATAATTCACAGAACGAAGCAGAACCGGCGACCAATCCGGTTTGAAACGCGGGCCAGCCGGGCGACCCGAATCGTCGAGTAGCTCTTCATCGGAATAGATCAGGCCGGCGGAACCGGAAGCCGCGGCGAGATGCTGCAGAGCGCCCGGATAAACTTCGTCGGACTTGCCGATGGCGGCGACATAGTCTCCGGTTGAACGCTCAACGCCTTCCGCCCAGCCACCCGCCACCACTTCGCAATTTTCATACGATGCCACCGCGCGAACCACGCGTTCCCGATCCGCCGCGTCGACCAGCAGACTGAAGCGAGGCTGAACCGCAGGCGTTACTTGGGGCACATTGCCGCCACCGCGCTTGCGCCATGCCGCGTATGCGTTCGCCTGTCGCGCAAACATTCGGGCATACATTCGTCCCAAGCCGCGCAGGCCGCGGAAGACCACGCTGTCCTCCACGCGCCCCAGCCGCCGATCGAGACCCGCCTGATAATGCGCCAGCCATTGAATGTCTGCCGACAAACGATCCTGAGTGGCTTTTAAGTCCTGCAACAGGCGCGCGATATCCTGTTCTTCAGCGGGCATCCGGTTCAAGTATACGCATGACACACAACGACTATCTGGCTGACAAAGCGGTAACACAATACATTCGGGAAACACTGGTACGGGAGACTGACGCGCAGCTGCGCTTGCGGCACGAAACCGCGAGTCACCCTCTGGCCGTGATGCAGATTTCGCCCGAACAGGGAGCATTTCTGCGGTTTCTGGTGAAGGCCTTGAGGCTGCGCCACACGTTGGAGGTAGGCGTTTTCACAGGCTATAGCTCACTTGCCGTCGCGCTGGCGCTGCCGCCGGACGGGACCATTACGGCCTGCGATGTCAGCGAAGAGTACACCGCCATGGCGCGCCGGTATTGGGCGGAGGCGGGGGTGGCGCACAAGATCGACCTAAGGATCGCACCGGCCGCCGATTCTCTGCGGGCGCTGATTCACGAGGGCCGAAGCGCCACCTACGATTTCGCGTTTATCGATGCCGACAAGCCTTCGTACGATACCTATTATGAACTGGCGCTGACGCTGCTGCGGCCCGGCGGCGTGATGATGCTGGACAACATGCTGTATCACGGACAGGTGCACGACAACCAATTCCACGATGCCAGCAGCAATGCGCTGCGCGCGTTGAACCTGAAAATCTCTCGCGATGAACGTGTAGCGGCGAGTTTGCTGCCCATGACCGACGGAGTTCAATTAGTGGTCAAGCTCTAAGCACAAAGCTCTAAAGCTTTCGTTCGCGGCAGCCGATCTAAGGCTGTGAACCTGAAAACTATCCTGGCCGACTTGCGCGGCGAACACGCGCGGTTGCAGAGAGCGATTGAAGAACTGGAACGGCTCCACGGAGTCCCCAGCGGTACCTTTCCAGCGCGCGTGGCCGTGAAGCGATTGGGCCGCCCCAGAAAAATTAAGCCACTCGCACGGTAAACTCGCTTGAGATGGCCGTCACGTTAAAGCAGGTGTCGCAGCGCGCGAAGGTAGCGGCCGGGACAGTTTCTCGCGTGATCAACCAGCACCCGAACGTGGACCCGGCCTTGCGCGAGCGTGTGGAACGCGCCATTCGCGATCTGAATTACAGGCCGAATGCGCGAGCCCAGATTTTTGTGCGCAACGCGTCCCCCATTCTCTCCTTCATTCTCAGCAACCGCAGTTTTCTTCACCCTTTGCATTCGCGGATTTTGCAGGGTGTGGAGGCGCATTGCGAAGAAGCAGGGCATTTTGTGCTCTTCACGCGCTTCAGTTACCGGCCCGGCACCGCCCCAGGCGATCTGCGGCTGCCCGGCGTGCTGCGCAGCCATGGAATTGCCGATAGCGTGATTCTGGCGGGAACCAACTATCAGAATTTTGTCGATGCGCTGAATGACCTTCCGGCGAAGTACGTTCTGCTGGCGAACAATTTTGTGGGAACGAAGCCACGGGAGCCATTCGACCAAGTGCGTTTCGATGATGATGCAGGAGCATTCGAAGCCACGCGGCATCTGATTGAACTGGGGCATAAAGACATCTGGTACATCGGCGATGTGGCGCTACCGTGGTACCGCGCTCGCCATGCCGCTTATCTCCGTGCCATGGAGCAAGCGGGGTTGCCGCCGCGGGCTCAAACGGTTGCCCTGTCTGACGATTACTTCCAGAACGGCCTAGCCAGCGCGCGCATGATTTTGGACGGAAAAAAGCCGGTTACCGCGATTTTCGCCGGAACCGATGAACTGGCCTTCGGCATATGGGAAGGCCTGCGCCAGCGCAATCTGGAGGTGCCGCGCGATATCAGCCTGATCGGGTTCGATAACCATAGCGGTGCGTTGAAGCTTCCGCAATTGACCAGCGTCAGTGTGGATGCGGAGGAAGTGGGCAGGCAACTGGCGATTCTTGCGATTGCGAAATTGAAAGCGGATTCGAAGCCCATACCGGAAGTGGTGATTCCGACGACATTGGTGAAGCGGGAGACCTGTCTGCCGTTGCTTGTTTAGCGGGAGGATTGGGAGCGAGACATCAAGGCGCCGGCAGAATAGGACCCCTCCTACCCCACCGGCGCGGCAACGCTCCGCCGCCCAAGCGGAGTGCCGCCAAAAGCCGGGGGGAATGGGGCAGGAGCCGGATCGGACGCCAATCCGAAACGCTGCAACCGCCGCACTCACTTCCCCGGCGATCTCAAGTTAGCGTTGGGTGGAGAGCTCGGGCTTTCAGAAAAAGTGTAAGTGGAACAAAAGGCGGGAAATAGAAATTTCAAATTTCTGTTATCAGCCTTCGGGCTCTACCTGTAGTTCATAGTTTGAGCAGAGTCGAGCGCTTCTGCGGGAACGAGGCGGTAATGCCGCTCTTCCGCAACCTTGATGTCTTGACCGTGTAGTTGCAATTCAAAAAGTGCAATGGTTCCATCGGGTAGAAATTTTGCCGCAACAGCCCGGCATTTCAAGCCTGGAAAGCTCTGTTCCACAAACCTGATGTCCTGACCGGTTTGGACGACCCCAATCTGGTCTTTTCCCGCCTTCGCTTCAACCGGGATCGCATAATGACAACCGTATTTATCCAAACCGATGTACAACTCGTCCACTTCTATCTGCCCGATACCCTTCACGGTGGTCCTCAAGTGATTTTGAAGGCTATAAGCGGTCAATTGAAGAAAGATGTCGATGAGCCTGTTGTATCTCACAATCGCAAGCAGAGCTTGTTCATCATCAAGAGGATAGGCTCGAATTAATTCAGGGGTTGAATCGGGAATGGCGATACTGATTAAATCCTTACGGGGTAGAATTCGGGTCGCCGTCACAAGGCGGAATTTGTAGAGTGACCTTCCCGCGCCCTCGATTATCCATTCCGCGTCGGCGGGTTGCGTGTCGATGATCGACTTGGGGAGCGCGACTCGGTACCGAAATGAATAGGTCACGTCGCCCAGATTGTCCGGCAACTTCATATTAAGACTTTCCGCCGTCGAATTGAGTTCTTTGCGTGCAAAACCGAATTCAGTTAGTCCCGGCGTCCAATGCGCAAAGAAGATTGCTTCAGTAAGCGCCTTATAACGGTTTTGTTTTTCGGAACCCCTTGGTTCAGGATCTGTATCGCGTGAGGTTAGCTTAGTCATGAGCGACTATCGAGCCGAGCCTTGCGTTTTCGGTTTCGCGCTGGCTTCGTTTTTTGTGAAGGCTTTTACGATCCCTTCGGGGACTTGCCACTCGGGTTCCAAATTCGTTCGCGGCTTTTGAAAAAGCCATGGAGACCAACTCGGGATTGCCGAGATCGATGGCTTCATTCACCCGGCTGGGTTCCATCCCAAGCCCTTTCAGCACACTGGCTGCAATTGAGCGGGCTAACGGCGGTGCCACCGAGTTACCGATTTGTCGAGCTCCGTGCCACTTTGTGGCATGAAATCGAAACCAGTCTGGAAAGCCATGCAGCCTGGCCATTTCGCGCACAGTAATACACCGAGGGTACGCGAAGTGGATAGGACGAGGACTGGTAAAAGCACCGCGCGAACCATCGGTACCGGCACGCAAAGTATTAGATAACCCGTCAGCAGGCAGCTTAAAAAATCTGCTGATCGGCTCAACTCCGCCCATCCCGGTCTCCAGGAATCGCTGTTTCGAAATTGCGCTGTGAACGGTTCTTGCGCTTGAGGTCAGGATGCCAGGGTTCCAGTTTCGAGGATATCCAAAATGCCAGGAATCGGCCGATAGGCCGCGAAGTTGTCTCGCGTAATCGGTGCCGAAGTCGGTAGGTTCAAAGTAGACTTGATCTGTTTCGAGCAAGCCGGGAAATTCGTCCGCGTTTGGAAGATCGCTTAGCGCGTCGGCGCATGTCGGTCCGAGCGGCAGGCCAAGCCGCCATTTCGCGGCATCGGCCGGGTTTGTCGTGTGTAATGGATATTCGGGCAAGGGCAAACCTTTTCGAGCACCTAGCAGTATCAAACGCTCCCGGTGTTGAGGGACGCCAAAATGAGCGGCATCCAAAACCTGCCATGGAAGCCGCACTGCGTAACCCGCGGAATCGAAATCCGCCACAAGTTCGTTCAACACGCTCTTTTGCTCTCCGACGGTGATGCCCTTAACGTTTTCGAAAACGAAAGTGTGAGCCTTCAACTCGGATACAAGCCGCACGAATTCCAGAACCAGGCGATTGCGTGGATCGTCTAAGGCCCGCTGTCCAATTAGAGAGAACCCCTGGCAAGGCGGACCGCCGAAAACACAATGAACTTCCCTGTCCCCTATCCCTCCCGCAAGCCTGATTTCATTGGCTCCCAAACCTATAACGGAACGCGGTAGAACGGCGGTTTTAGGGAAGTTGAATTTGTGAATCGCCGAATGAATCAGGTCGATTTCGACAGCCGCCGCCACGTCGAACCCGGCCTGTTCAAAGCCAAGGCTCATCCCTCCAGCGCCTGCGAAAAGATCGATCCCGAGCGGTCGCAAGACTCATGTTCCCATACCGCAAGATGTAGCTGTCACGGTAGCGGAAGTGCGCAGAAAAGATTCCAATTTGTTCAGAACTTGTTCGGAGTTTTTGAGCTCACACTGCCACACGGTAAGAACGGTCCAACCCAGCTCGACCAGACTGCGCGTCTTCAGCATGTCCCGCTCTTCGTTGCCGCGCAATTTCGGGAGCCAATATTTCAAACGCGATTTTGGCGCGCGGCCCTTGTCGCAATCGTGCCCGTGCCAGAAGCAACCATGGACAAATATTGCTTTCTTCCGGCTTGGGAAAACGATGTCCGGCTTTCCGGGAAGATGCTTGGGGTGCAGCCGGTAGCGGTAACCCTTTGAAAAAAGCAGCCGGCGTATTTCCAGTTCAGGCCCGGTGCTTTTCGTCCGCACAGACCGCATGATCATGCTTCTTTGCTTCTTGGTGCGAGTGTCGGCCATTGAGGCTTTTGACTCCTCCCTAATGAATCGTTCTCGTCTTGCGATTCATATAATCCATCAGCAAATACTGGCCCAAGTTATAGGGCGTGGTGAAGTACGCTTTGCCCCGGCACATCTCGGTCACTTTCTGCACGAATGCGATCAACTGGTAATCCTGCGCCAGCATGAACGTGTTGATCAGGATGCCCTGCTTCTTGCAGCGATTCACTTCCTCGAAGGTCTTGCTGATCACCAGCGGGTCCAGGCCGAACGCGTTCCGGTAAATGCGGCCGTCGTCGAGCGTAAGCGCGCTCGGCTTGCCATCCGTGATCATCACAATCTGGCGCATGTCCTTGCGCTCCCTCGCCAGAAGTTTTTGCGCCAGAATCAGGCCGTCTCTGGTGTTGGTGTAGTACGGGCCCACCTGCGCGCGCGCCAGTTGGCTGATGTCCAGCTCTTCGGCGGAATCGTGAAACAGAACGCAGCGAAGACTGTCGCCCGGATACTGCGTCTTGATCAAATGCTTCAGCGCCATCGCCACTTTCTTGGCCGGCGTGAAGCGGTCTTCCCCGTACAGAATCATGCTGTGGCTGCAATCCAGCATCAGCACCGTGGCGCAGGAGCTTTGGTATTCGCACTGGTGCACATGCAGGTCGGAATATTCCAGGTTGAGCGGCACCTGCGCGCCTTCGCGCCTCACCGCGTTAAACAGCGTTTCGGTGACGTCCAGGTTCATCGTGTCGCCAAACTCATAGAGCCTCGAAGAGCCCGACGATTCGACGCCAGTCGCGAAATCGCGCGTGTCATGCCGCCCGAAGCTAGATTTGCCCAGCGAACCGAGCAGATCCTTCAGAGTTTTAAAGCCGAGAAAATCGAGCGATTTATCGGTCACCTGAAACCTGGTGGGTGCCTCCGGCCCCTGTCCTTTACCATTCGATTCATCAGGGTCGGAAGGCGAGATGCCGCCGTCATCCACAAGCTTCTGCACCATCTGGTCCACAAGCTGGCTCATCTGCTCCGGCGAGAGAGCTTCCAGCCGCTCCATCATGTCCTGCAGCTTGTCTTCGGGAAAAAGCTTTCCCTCTTCGAGCGCGCGTTCAATGGCTTCGCGAAGCTCGTCCATGGATTGTTCGCGCCACTGGCCGGTGGGGTCGTAGGGATTGTCGAAGCC
>JBBROT010000016.1:0-19015 GCA_038229155.1 Bryobacterales bacterium
AAAGCCTGGGGTCGCGAACACCAGCGCGGGCGGAATATGCCCTTCGTGCAACAGGCGCTGCGGGCCGTAAAGATCGGTGAGTATCCAGTTCAGCAGGCGCGCGCGTTGAATCAGCCCCGTCTCCAAACGCTTCCATTCGTCCGACGGAATGATGAGTGGAATGGCATCGAGTATCCAGGGCCGATCGATCCCCAACGGATCGCCATAGACGTTATAGGTAACGCCGTTATCGCGGATGCGCTTGCGCGCGGTTTGCCAGCGGTGCGCCAGTTCGCCCGGCCCCAACGCCCCCAGCGATTGAATGTAGCGCTCCCAATGCGGTCGCAACACGCCGCTGGCTTCAGACATCTCGTCATAAACGCCCGTGGTTTGGCGGTAACCGGCCGTCAGGAACGATGCGTCGAGAGTCTCGGGAGGGCTCATGCTTATGGTGCGCGCCGCAGGTCGAGCGTGAACGGAAACTCGGGGTTGTGCTCGACCGGCGGCACGGTCCTATCGACAGATTCTCCCGGTGTGTGACCCAACTCACTGAAGCGCGCGAGGCGCCTGCTTTCGGCTTCATATGAGTTCACTGGAAAGTGCTCATTTGCGCGGCCGCCCGGATGGGTTACGTGATACGTGCAGCCCCCAATCGCTCGTCCCGACCAAGTGTCCACGATATCAAAGACCAACGGCGTGTGTACCGGGATATTGGGATGCAGACACGAAGGCGGCTGCCATGCGCGGTAACGCACGCCGGCCACAAACTCCCCCTTTTCGCCGGTGGGATGTAGCGGTACGCGACGGCCATTGCAGAGCACCGCATAGCGAAGGTCCACCATGCCCGAAACCTTCACCTGCAGGCGTTCCAGTGAAGAATCCACATTACGTACGGTGCCGCTGCCGGAAGCTTCTTCTCCTAGAACGTTCCAGGGTTCCAGCGCGTGCCGGAGTTCCAGGTGAATGCCGTTGCGAGTGACCGAACCGATGCGCGGGAAGCGGAACTCGAAGTGAGCATCGAACCAATCGTCTTGAAATAGAAAGTCGGCCTCTTTCAAATCCGCGACCACATCGGCCCAATCGCTACGGACGAAGTGCGGCAGCATGAAACGATCGTGCAATGTGGTTCCCCAGTGGATCAATTTTCTGCGCGAGGGTGTCTTCCAAAATGCGGCGATGAGCGCGCGCACCAATAGCTGCTGCGTCAGGCTCATGCGGGCGTGCGGAGGCATTTCGAACGCGCGCAGTTCCACCAAACCTAGGCGCGAACCGGAGCCTTCCGGCGGATAAAGCTTATCGATGCTGAACTCGGCGCGATGCGTGTTGCCGGTCAGATCCGTGAGCAGATGGCGGAAGACGCGGTCCACCAGCCAGGGCGAAACGGGACCTTCATCGGGGATCTGATCGAAGGCAATTTCGAGTTCGTAAATGGAATCGGTACGCGCTTCATCCACGCGCGGATGTTGACTGGTAGGTCCGATGAAGAGCCCTGACAGCAGATAGGAAAGCGATGGATGATTGTGCCAATAGCCCACCATGCTGCGCAGCAAATCGGGCCGGCGCAGGAACGGGCTGTCTTCGGGAGTAGCGCCGCCGATGACCACGTGGTTCCCGCCGCCGGTGCCGGAATGCTGGCCATCCATCATGAACTTTTCCGTGCCGAGACGGCTTTGGCGCGCTAGATCGTAAAGCGCCGTGGTGTTCTCGACGATCTCATCCCAGGACGCGGCGGGATGGATATTCACTTCGATCACGCCGGGGTCGGGCGTCACTTTCAGAACGGCTATGCGGGTATCGTTCGGAGGCGTATAGCCCTCGATCATGACCGGCATTTTGAGATACGCCGCGGTGTCTTCGACGGCCGCGATCAGATCCAGATAGTCGGACAGATACTCGACAGGCGGCATGAAGACGCGGAGCTTGCCTTCGCGAGCTTCCACGCAAAGCGCGGGACGCGTGACCCACGCGGTGGATTCACCTTTCTCAGGTGGGGCGATCTTGTCACCCGCGGCATCGGGCGCGTCTGTATAAGCGCGCGTGGAGAAAAGATCGGGCCGGCGCTCGGGCCGCTCCGGCAGTTGTTCGCGCGTGGCGAAAGGATCTTTTTCGAAGGAGTAACTGACGTCTTCGGGCTTGGTCCAGGGCAGGGAATCGAGCGGCAAGCGATAGCCCATGGGCGAACTGCCCGGCACTAGAAACATACGCGTTGAGGCGAGGAACCAGGGCTGGCTAGTCCATCGCGGAGTGCCAGCGCGAGTGGGAATGCGCCGCAGCGGCAGCACATAGCCGATCATTTTATCAAGGCCGCGTTCGAAGGCGGCGGAGAGGCCGGCGCGTTCAATAGGGTCCGCCAGTTTAGAGTCGAGCGGATCGACATTCACCGGCAGGCGGCGCTCCCGCCACATGTAATAGAAGACGTCTTCGTACGCGGCGATGGCGAATGAGAGGTCCACTTGCAAGCGCCGGGTCAGCGCTTCGAGAAAGTAGCGCGCTTCGGTTGCGGTGTGGTTGTAATTGACTTCATCGTTCGCGATGAGAGCCTGGTTTTCCCAGAGGGGCACGCCGTCTTTGCGCCAGTAACAGCCGAGCGCCCAACGTGGCAGAGGTTCGCCGGGATACCACTTGCCCTGGCCGAAATGAAGCAGGGCATTGGGCGCGAAGCGGTCACGCAAGCGAAGGAAGAGTTCGACGGAGAGCTTCCGCTTGGTGTGTCCCAGAGCGGCAACGGTCCATTCTGGACCGTCGGGGTCGTCAAGAGAAACGAAGGTGGGCTCGCCACCCATGGTGAGGCGCACGTCGCTATCCCGCAGTTTCGCATCCACCTTGTGGCCCAACGCCTCGATGGCGTTCCATTGCGTATCGGTATAAGGCTTGGTGACGCGCGGCGATTCCAGAATGCGCCTGACCGACATCTCATGGTGAAACGTGGTGACGCAGAAATCGAGCAGGCCGGAGATGGGCGCGGCGCTACCCGTATCCGGCGTGCAGGCAAGCGGGATGTGGCCTTCGCCGGCAAGCAGGCCGGATGTGGGATCGAACCCGATCCATCCCGCGCCGGGCAGATACACTTCGGCCCAGGCATGCAGGTCAGTGAAATCGGTGCTGGCTCCGGCAGGGCCTTCGATGGGCTTCACGTCCGCCGTAAGCTGGATCAGATAGCCGGAAACGAAGCGCGCGGCGAGGCCCAAGTGCCGCAGCACCTGCACCAGCAGCCAGGAAGAATCGCGGCAGGACCCGGTGCGCAGGCTGAGTGTTTCTTCGCAGCTCTGAACACCATGCTCCAGTCGAATGACATAGCCGATTTCGCGCTGCACGCGCTGGTTCAGGTCCACCAGATAATCGAGTGTGCGGGTTGCGGCGCGGGGCAGCCCGGCCACGAACGCGGAGAGTTTGGGGCCTGCCGGTTCGGTTTCGAGGAACGGCTTCAGCTCGCGTTCGAGGGTGCTTTCATAAGTGAACGGAATGCTCTCGGCATAGGGTTCCAGGAAGAAATCGAAGGGATTGAATACCGCCATTTCGGCGACCAGATCCACTTCGACAAGAAACTCCGTGGTGGGTTCCGGGAAGACCAGGCGGGCCAGATAGTTTGCCTGCGGGTCTTGTTGCCAGTTGATGAAATGATTCGCAGGATGGATCTTGAGCGAATAGGCCAGGATGGGGGTGCGGCAGTGCGGCGCGGGGCGGAGGCGAACCGTTTGCGGGCCTAAATTGATGCCGCGGTCATAGCGGTAATGAGTTTTATGATTGAGTGCGACGTGTATGGCCATAGTGGAAAAGACATCTGCTTCCGGCTCACAGCACGGTGAGGATGGCCGAAGTTTAACACCCGCGCGGGGGCGAAGCGAAATCGCGCTCTTGCGCCTATTCCGGGCGTACGAAAAACGACGGCGTTTACTGGGCGTCGCGGAAACACGCTGCTAAAATGTGGGGGCGCGACCAATCCAAGGAGATGGAATGAATAGTACCGAACGCAAGATGCTGGAACTGCTGAAACGGGGCAAGGACGAATTCGGCTACGTGGCGGTGAAAGCGGAATTCGAGGCCGAGGGTACGCGCGTTGACGAACTGCTGCGGCTGGTGGAAATCTGCCGCAAGAGCGGGTTGAAGCTGGGGCTGAAAGTGGGCGGCTGCGAAGCCATGCGGGATCTGATTGAGAGCAAACAGATCGGCGTGGATTACATCATTGCGCCCATGATTGAGAGCACTTACGCACTTACTAAGTTCGCCGAAGCGGTGGGTAAGACTTACTCCAGGGAAGACCAGGAGGAGACGGATTTTCTGTTCAACCTGGAGACCATCAGCGCGTTTCGATTGCTGGATGACATGGCGGATGCGACCGCGAGTGCTCCGGAGCTTTCGGGCATCGTTTTTGGGCGGGTGGATTTTTCGCTGTCCGCGGCGTTGGGGCGCGATGCCATCAACGGCGCGGAGGTGACGGACTATGTGTTGAAGACGGCGGCGGCCTGCAAGGCGCGCAAGCTGGATCTGGTGGTGGGCGGCGGCGTTTCGAGCGATTCCATTCCGGTGCTGCGCCAGATGCTGGACGTGCATCTGACGCGCTTTGAAACACGCAAGGTGATTTTCGATGCCAATTCGGCGCGTGAGAAGCACATCGATCAGGGGCTGTTGAACGCGGTTCATTTCGAGATGTTGTGGCTGCTGAATAAGCGCGATTACTACGGCCAGATTCAGCAGGAAGACGCAAAGCGCATTGACATGTTGGAGAAGCGCTGGGCTGTACTGAATCGCTGATGGCGGAGCACCTTCTGTTGTTCGGGGCCAGCGGGGCCATTGGTGGAACCATACTGGAACGCGCGGCTGCAAAGGGTTGGCGGGTAACCGCTGTAAGCCGGATCACGCCGGATTCGGCAAGCGCGAAAGCTGAATGGATCGCGGCGGACCCGCTCGACGCGGCGTTCGACGCGCGGCAATTGGGCGCGGGCGGGATGTTCACCGCCGTGTGTTGGGCGCAGGGCGCGAACCGCAAAGATAGCGTCTACGATGTGGATGTGGATGAGCATCTTGCGCTTTACAAAGCGAACTGCCTGTACATTCTGGTGACGCTGAAAGCGCTGCTGAATGCGAACCTGCTGGCGCGTGGCTCGCGGTTGTGTGTGATTAGTTCCATCTGGCAGAACCTGGCCCGGCAGACGAAACTTTCTTATTGCATGACGAAGGCGGCGCTACAGGGGTTGGTGCTTTCGGCGTCGGCGGATCTGGCGGCGGATGGGCATCTAATCAACGCGGTACTGCCGGGAGCGCTCGATACACCCATGACGCGCCGCAACTTGAGCGCGGAGCAGATTGGGCGATTGACCGAGGGCACGCAATTCGGCAGGCTGCCTCAACTGGAAGATGTCGCGTCGCTGGTTTGCTATCTCTGCTCAAAAGAGAACACTGGAATTACCGGGCAGTTCATTGCGTCGGATTTAGGATTCAGCCATGTCCGCATCGTTTGAGATTCAGGCTTCCACGGGCCCGTATCTCGTTCAGATCGAGAGCGGCGCGTTCGAGAAGTACCTGGGCGGGATTGCGAGCGGGGCGGTGATCGCGGACGAATTTTTCGCGCCGGCGTTCTCGGCAATGGAGCGCGCAGCGACTTTTGTTCGCGCCACTGAAGAGAACAAGTCGCTCGACGCTTGCCCGGCGTTGATTGAAAAATTGCGGAAAGCCGGCGCGAACCGCCAGACGGAATTGGTGGCTGTGGGCGGTGGCATTGTGCAGGACCTTTCGGCCTTTGTGGCTTCGGTCTATATGCGCGGACTCACATGGACCTATCTGCCGACCACCGTGCTTTCCATGGTGGATTCCTGCATCGGTGGAAAATCTTCCATCAACGTGGGGCCATATAAGAATCTGGTGGGTACGTTTCACCCGCCGCGCCAAGTGCTGGTGGACCCGGCGCTGGCGCAGACGCTGCCCGACGATCAGAAGACCGGTGGCTTGATTGAAGCCGCGAAGATTTGCTTTTGCCGCGGGCCCGAATCGTTTGACAGGCATGTGGCGTTCGGGTCTTCGGCGGGGATGAGCACGGAGGCGCTGGAAGGGCTGATTGTGAATAGCCTGACGGCGAAGAAGTGGTTTATCGAAATAGATGAGTTCGATAAGAAAGAGCGGTTGCTGCTGAATTTCGGACACACGTTCGGGCATGCCATCGAAGGAGCTTCGCACTTCGGTATCAGCCATGGAATTGCCGTGGGGTTGGGGATTTTGTGCGCGCTTAATTTTGAGCGGGACCATGGTGTGGACTACGGCCAGTGCCCTCGCGCTCGGGTGTTGGAAGATCATCTGGACGCTATGGTGCGAAATGTTGCGGGCATGCGCGAACACTTGATCGCGCTGCCGCTGGACGATGTGCTGGAACGTTTCGCGAGCGATAAGAAACACGGCGCGGAGCACTACAGCGTGATTGTGGTGACGGAAGCGGGAGAGGTAGTATTGCGGAAAATTAGCAAGCGGCCCGACGTGTTGGAAGCGGTTCGAAAGGCGGTGAAGCAAGTTGTGGAAAGGTTCGCGTGAAACGAAAATATAGCGATGTGCTGGCGGAGTGGCTGGCGCAGTTGGGATACACACACTGTTTCTTTGTGGCGGGAGGCAACATTATGCACCTGCTGGAAAGCTGCAGCCACACAATGACGTGCCTCCCTGTGGTGCATGAGGTGGCGGCGGGGATCGCGGCCGAATATTTCAATGAGCTGCATGAGGGGAGCAAGGCCTTTGCGATGGTGACGGCCGGGCCGGGGCTGACGAACATCGTGACCGGTATGGCGGGCGCGTACCTGGAGAGCCGCGAATTGCTTGTGATCGGCGGGCAGGTGAAGGTTCCAGATTTGGCGCGTGGCGAAGTGCGGCAGCGCGGCATTCAGGAAATTGACGGTGTCGCGATTGCGCGGCCCATCACGGAGAAAAGTATCCTGATGGATTCGGTGCTGGACCGCGCCGCGTTTGCGGAGGCGATACGCTGCGGGACACGTGGCAGAAAGGCTCCGGTGTTTTTAGAGATACCGCTCGATGTGCAGGGCGCGCAGGTGGAGGAAGCGCTGTTGAACAAAGCAGTGCCAAACGCGACGGTTGAAATTCCTGCGATTGCCGACGATACGATACAGACAATTCTCGCTAAGGTTCGCGCGGCTGAGCGGCCCGTGCTTCTGCTGGGCGGCGGCGTGGAACGCGGCACCACGGATGCGTTGCAGAGTGAGCTTGCAAGGTTCGGCGTTCCGGTCATGCTCACCTGGAATGCGATGGACCGTTTGCCCGCCGCGCACCCGCTTTACTTCGGGCGGCCCAACACATGGGGCATGCGATATTCGAACGTGCTGATGCAACAGGCGGACTTGCTGGTGGCTTTGGGCACGCGCCTGAGCCTGCAACAGACAGGCTTCAACTGGCAGCAATTCATTCCGGCGGGGCAGGTGATTCAAGTGGATTGCGATGCGCGCGAACTGGAGAAAGGCCATCCGAAAGTGGCGCTGCCGATTTGTGGCGATGCCAACCGAATCTTGCGTGAACTGGTAACGCAGGAAGGCGGGCGGCATGGGCGGCATGATGAGTGGGTGGAATTTTGCACCCGCACGCGGACCGCGTTGCCGCTGGTGGAGCCGGTGAACAACACGGGCGAAGGGTTCCTTTCGCCTTATGTGTTCGCGGCGGAATTGAGTAAGCTCGCTCAGCCGGAAGACGTGATTGTTCCTTGCAGCAGCGGCAGCGCCTTCACAGTAATGATGCAGACGTTCGAACAGAAGCTGGGTCAGCGCGTGGTGACGAACAAGGGTCTGGCAAGCATGGGTTACGGCTTGAGCGGCGCCATCGGCGCGGCGTTCGCGGCACGTGGCCGGCGCACCATTTTGGTCGAAGGTGATGGCGGGTTCATTCAGAATTTACAAGAGTTGGGCACGGCCGCGGTGAACCGCTTGAACCTGAAGATTTTCATCTTCGATGACAACGGCTACGCGTCGATCCGGATGACGCAGTTGAACTATTTCAAGGGCCGCTATATCGGGTGCGATACCAGCAGCGGCCTGGGGATTCCGAAGTGGGACCCTTTGTTTGCGGCTTACGATATTCCGCTCCTGCGGCTTTACCCGGGCTTCCAGAATGACCCGGTATTTCTCGAGCGCTTTGCGGCACCGGGCCCCGCGGCGTTTCTGACGCACATCGATCCAACGCAGACGTATTTCCCGAAGATCAGCAGCCGCGTGACGGAGAGCGGCGGCATGGAAAGCAACCCGCTGCATCTGATGACTCCCGAATTGGACGCGGAGACCGCGGCGCAAGTGTTTCGCTACTTGCCGGTTTAGGGCGAAGATGGCGGCACCACGAATTTGCGCGCAGGATCTGGATCACGTGCTGGAGGCGACGCGCGAGTTGTGGGAGGAGATGCGCGGCGAGCGGCTGTTCCTGACCGGCGGCACCGGATTTTTCGGATGCTGGCTGATGGAGACATTCGTCCATGCGAACCGGTCGCTGAATTTGCAGGCGCACGCGACTGTGCTGACGCGGCATCCTGAAGCCTTCCGGACGAAGATGCCGCACGTAACGGAAGATGCTTCGGTAACGCTTCACGAAGGCGATGTGCGCGATTTCGCTTACCCGCAAGGGACCTTCCGTTTCGTGATTCACGCTGCCAACGAAGCTAGCGCGAAGCAGGCTGCGGAGCTACCGCTAGAGATGCTATCCACCATTCTTGCGGGGACGGAACGCGCGCTTAAGTTCGCGGCGGCGCATGGCACGCGCAAATTTCTGCTGACCAGTTCAGGCGCGGTCTATGGCAGGCAGCCAGATGAGATGACGCATGTGCCGGAGACCTATCACTGCGCGCCGGACCCGCTCAATGCGGGGAGTGTTTACGGTGAAGGCAAGCGGGCCAGTGAACTGATGTGCGCGCTGCATGCGAAAACTTCGGGCATGGAGTGCAGGATCGCGCGGTGCTGGGCCTTCAGCGGTCCGCACTTGCCTTTGAACGCACACTTCGCCATCGGTAATTTTGTGGCGGATGTGTTGGCGGGCAGGCCGATACAGATTGTAGGGGACGGTACCGCGAGGCGTTCGTACCTGTACGCGGCGGACCTGGCAATCTGGCTGTGGACAATACTGTTCCGCGCGCCTGCGCTGGTGCCATTTCATGTGGGGTCAGCGCACGATCTGAGCATACTCGAGCTCGCGCGAACGGTGGCGTCCAGTTTGGGCTCGGCTGCTGAGATCCATGTGGCGAAGGAGGCCATCGCGGGAGCGCCGGTGTCGCGATACGTGCCTTCAGTCGATCGCGCGGCGGAGATGCTGGGCTTGCGCGAAACGGTACCTCTGGAAGAAGGAATACGCCGGATGGCCGCGTGGCACAGGGCTGCGGAAGTTTAGTAGCTGTGCGCTTCGCCGAAGAGGCTGGAAGGCAAATCGATCTTGAACGCCACACCGAGCAGGAACAGAAGCAGCAAGGCATTGACTTGACCTCCGCAGCCCACCATGCCGAATCGCAGAAACGGATGCGGTGTCATGAGAATGGCGAAAGGGATCAGGAACAGCAGCGGCCTTTCCACGGTGCGGTCATGCAGCAGATGAATCGCGAATGCGCCCCAAACGATGTAGAGGGCGATCAGCGTGTAGTCATAAGACATGGGCGGTATTACCAGAACGATGATGGTGACGGCGAAGAGCTGGTTCAGTACGGGCTTCCGCCGGAACACCCATAAACAAAGGGCCGCGAAGACCATGGCCAGCGGCACGTAGATCATATAGGCGAGCTGGAGCCGCGCGGCCATGGCCCCTTCGGAGGTCCAGCCGAGCAGGAGACGGATGGCCTGTTTGAAGCAGGAGAACAGCGAATGATCGAAATGGATGGCGTTGGGATGATATTTCAGTAGGAACTTCTCAAAGAAGATTACTTTGTCGGCGGCAAGCGAATGGTAAGCATCCAGAACGGTAGGCCCGATCCAGGCAAGTGCGAGCAGGTTTGCGATTAGAAAGATGGCACCCGCGACGAACACCTGTTTATACAGGCGCTTGGTGAGAAGCAGATAAGCAAAGAGCAGAGGAAAAGGCTTTATGGAACCCGCCAGGCCAAACAGAATCGCGGCAGCCCAGTATTGGTTCCGGGCGAAGCAGGTAACGCCGCCCAGCACGAACAGGAAAGGGACGATTTCGATGTTGCCGCGATCCATCTGGAAGACCGCTGGATAAGCACAGAGGAGAGTGACGGCGATGGCGACCGTGATGGACCCGACCGCCCGTCTGAGAAGCGCGGCGGCGGCCAGATATACGGCGGCGGAGAAGATCAGGAAGGCAGTTACCGGTTGTGAAAACACTCTGATGAAAAAGGCGAACACAACCAGAGAGGGTGCCGGATACACAAACATGACCGGGCCGCCCCACTTGCCTTGGGAGAGCAGCCTGAGGCGTTCGTAATTTTCCGTTAGATCTGAGAACCGCAATTGCGGGTCGAACAGCGGCCACTTCCAGGGGAAGAAGGCCCAGGCCAGCAGCGTGAGCCCGACGAGCACGGCGCAATAGATTTTCAACGCGACGCGCGGGTCGCGCTTCACCGCCAGCATGCACAAAGCATACCCTGCCGCGCGGCGTGAATATATGTTCGCTACATTGAACTGTGACGCTTCCCCCCTGGCTGAACCGCAACGTTGCCGGCATGACGTTGACGAGTTTTTTTTCAGACGCCTGTTATGAGATGGTGCTTGCCATCCTGCCCGGATTTCTGCCGCTGATCGGAGTGGCCGCCGCGGCATTGGGCTGGATTGAAGGCGCGTCGGACGCCATTGCCAGCTTCTTGAAATTGGGCGCGGGCTGGTACTCAGACCGCATCGGAAGGCGGAAGTGGGTGGTGGTGCTGGGGTATCTGTTTACGGGGACGGGCCTTTCGCTATTCACCTTCGCGTATGCATGGCCCATCATTTTTCTGGGGCGGCTGGTGAGCTGGTTCGGCAAGGGGATTCGAGGCAGTTTGCGGGATGCGATGCTGGCGGAATCTGTTGCCCCGGAGGTTCGCGGCAAGGCCTTTGGATTCCACAGGGCCGGTGACACGCTGGGTGCCATCCTGGGTCCGTTGGCGGGAGTGGCGCTGCTGCACTATCTGCCGCACACTTTGCCGGACCAGCCATTTCGCCAGGTGTTCTTGCTGTCGCTGATTCCGGGCGTGCTGGCGCCGCTGGCGTTTCTGTTGATTGTGCGGGAGACGCGCAGGGCGGCGGTGCCTGGGCTGCGGTTTTGGACGGCGGTGAAGAGTCTGCCGCGGCCGTACTTCCGTTTTCTTGCTGGCGTGGGAACGTTCGGTCTGGGGGACTTCTCGCCCACGCTGCTGATTCTGGCGGCGTCCACACTGCTCGCTCCCCGTTATGGCGCGGTGCGGGCGGCGGAGATTGCGGCGCTGCTGTATGCGGTCAGGAACACGGTGTACACGCTCGGCAGTTTCCCGGTGGGTATGCTGGCGGATCGCTTTTCAAAACGCAAGCTGCTGGGGGCGGGGTATGCCGTGGGGGGTCTGACGGCGTTCCTGATGGCACAGGCATTCCTGCGTGGGTGGCATTCGATTGAGGCGCTGGGGTGTATCTTCGTGCTCGCTGGAATTTTCGCGGCGGCGCAGGATACCCTCGAAGGCGCGATTCCGCCCGAATATGTGCCCGATGCCAAGAAGGGTGGGACGGCTTACGGCGTGTTGGGCGCTGTGAATGGTTTGGGAGATTTGTTCGCGAGCGCGGCGGTGGGGACGGTGTGGACTCTGGTCTCGCCAGTGGCCGCGTTTTCCGGGGCTGCTGTGCTGATGCTGCTGGGCGCGCGCGGAGTGGCAAGCGCGAAATAGGCTTTAACGAATTTCGAAGGCGCCGAACGCGAGGCCTAGTTCACGATCGGCCTTGAAGGTGCGGTTTACTTCGAGCTCGATTTGGATGGAAGGCTTGCCGATGCAGTTCGGTGGGAGAGAAAATTCGCGCGTGAAGGAGGCGTCGTGTTCGCCGATAGGGGCGGCGCCGACTGCTTGCCCGTCGATGTGCACGGTGAAATTCAGAGGCTGCAAGCGAAGCGATTCGGGCGAGGCGAAACCGCTGACATAAAGCTTCTGCGAAGCAGAGCGCGGGCCCGCTAAGTGAAGCTCCGCGCGTTGGCGCATCCATCGATAGGCACCTTCGGCGGGATACCATCCGGAGCCCAGCACGTAAGCGACGAACGGCGAACCGGCATCCACATAGCTGGGGAGTTCGGGGTCGGGACCGGCCAGATTCCGCGCGGTATATTCGGCGGTCACTTCGCGCAAGGGGGCGGGCACGGCGGCGGCGGAATACACCACCAGTTGCCCATCGAGCAAGGCACGGCGCGTGGGCCCGGGCGGGAGCGTGAATCGCGAGACAAGGGCAAGATTGGGAGCGAGGCCGGTGAGTTGTGAAGCGGCTTCGGGTGCGAGGTACACGCGTGCGTTGGGGATGAGGCGGAAGCAGGAATCGGCGATGGAGGTGCCGTACAGGCTTGCTGGAACGTCGGTAAGCAGAATGGCTTTCGCGGGCTCCCATTCGCGTACCTGCTTCACGCCCATGACCAGCGTTCGCACAGCGAGAGAGCGCTCGAGATACCAGCGTTCCCCGACTGCTTGCGTGGGAAACTGAACCCACAAGTAAAGCGCGATGATGGGGGCGGCGATGAACTTCCATCGCACCAGCGCGAGGGCGGCTAAGCTGGCGATTCCGGCGGTGGGCAGGAAGAGGTAATAATCCGTGATGTGATCGCGAAAGGGCAGCAAGGGCGCGAGCGTGAGGAAGAACCAGCCCAGGAAGAAGAGCGCCGCGAAGCGGGAGCGGCGTGTTTCGGAAATGGTGAAGAGCACGATGCCGGCGGTGGCGGCAATGGTGAGAACCGCAGCTAAGACAGGCTGCACGGTGATGAAGCCATATGGTGGGGCGAACACCAGATTCCAGTATTGGAAGAGGGTGCCAAGCAGTGAAGGATCGAAATGCGGCTGGTAGGGTCCGACGGTTTGCAGAGGAACCAGAGCGGCATGAAGTTTGTAATACACGACGGAGAGGACGAAGAGAGGCGCGGTCCAGGGAAGCATCCTGGGCCGGTATAGCGCCGCCCACAGAGCCGCGAGCGCAGGGTAAATGATGTTCAATTCCAACGCGCCGAAGCCGAGGAGAAAGACGGCCAGTTGCGCCCAGTAGTATCGCTGCTTGCCGGATTCGCCGAAACGAACCCAAATCAACAGCGCGCTCAGCAGGAAAGTGCCGCAGAGGACTTCGTTATAGCCGGAGGTCCAGGCCATCGGGATCACAGTGGCCGCGCCGGCCATCCAGAGCACCGGTGCGACCAGAGCAGCCAGGGCCGAACCCGAGATTCGGCGAATGAGGGCCGAGAGCAGAATCAGATTCAGACATTGATTCAGGAAGATGAAGAGACGGTAGGGAAATGCGTGCCATCCGAACCAATGCCAGAAGGCGAAGAAGAACAAGCGTTCGCTCAGGGGCCGGAGCGTGCCTTGCGCGGCGGGCTGGAAGACATGCTGGATAAACGTTCGCGCATCGTGATATTCAGTGTTGGCACCGAGCCACGCGAAATCGTCAGCCTGGAACCAGGCGCGCAGACCGTCATGATGCAGCCACAGGCAGATCAGGCTGGGCAGCAGCCAATAGGCGGCTTGTGTGGCGATGCCGCGCGCGCGATTAGTTTGCGGCGTGGGCTGCAATTTGCCTGACCACTTCGTATTGATAGCGCACGAACTGGTAAAGCCCGCTTTCCTTAATGCGTTCGTTATCGCTGTGGACGGCGTGGGTGAGCAGATCTTCCTTGGGAACTTCAGAGCCGATGCCGTAGCACATCACGCCCTTGGCGCGCAGGCCGCGCATGTCGGTGGCTCCGGTAGACATGGAGGGAATCAGAAGGGTGCCCGGGTAGAGGCGCTTCTGTACATCGCCCAGCGTGCGGAACATTTCGGTGTTCAGTTGGGAAGGTGGCGAGACCTGGGCTTGCACGCCCGTGGCTTCCAGTTTCACCGTGGAGTCGCCGATGACGGTTCGCATTTGTTCCTGAAACTTTGCCATGTCTTCATCGGGAAGCGCGCGCACGTCGAGCGTGGCGGAAGCCTCTGAAGGAATCACGTTCGAGCGGAAGCCACCTGTGATGATGTTGGGGCTGATGGTGGTGCGGAGGACGGAGTTGTTGAAGATGTCGTTCTTGCGGAAGTAATCCTGAACGGCTTGCGATTTGGTGGAATCGAACAGGTCTTTGAAGCGCTGTGCATCCTCGGGAGTTGCCACCTGGGGCAGCAACTCGAAGTAAGAGCGGGTGATATCGTTCAGGCGCATGGGCGGCTGCCACGCGCCGATCTTCGCCACGGCACCGGCGATATGCACGATGGCGTTGTCTTCGCGCGGCTGTGAGCCGTGGCCGGCGATACCTTGCACGGTCAACTTCATCTGGCGCGGCATCTTTTCGCCCAACTGCACCAGTTGGTGTGTCACTTTGCCATCGCGGGAACTGAAGCCGCCCGCTTCGGCCAGGCAGTATTCGGCTTCGATTTCACTCCAGTTGTTCTGGATCAATTCGCGAATGCCGAGATTGCCGCCGGCTTCCTCGTCGGATTCGGCAACGAAGATCACATCGCGATCGAGCGCTGTATTGGTGCGCTTCAGCAGCAGCATGGTCATGAGCGAAGCCACCAGATTGTCCTTGTCGTCGAGCGTGCCGCGGCCCCAGATGAAGCCATCAATGCGGGCCGCGCCGAAGGGGTCTTGCGCCCACTTTTCGCGCTGCGTTCCCACCACATCGGTGTGGCCCATGATCAGGATGGGCCGCTTGGAGCCGTTGCCTTTCAGGCGCGCGACGAGGGATTGGCGCTTGGGGTCGGACCCGACTAGTTTGGAGGCGATGCCTTCATGCTCCAGCACGCGGGCGACATATTGAGCGGCGACGGTTTCATTGCCGGGAGGGCTGCTGGTATCGGTCTTGATCAGGTCAGTGAAGTATTTGAGGGTTTCGGCGTTGACCGAGGTCCAGTCAAGAGTTTGGGCGCAGAGAGTTGAGGCGAAGGTAAGCGCGAGCAGGACGGGCCGGATCATCTCAGCATGTTAGCAAGCGCCGCGCCGGCCCAACAGGCCGCCAGACCGAACACTACGCTGACGGCGGCGTTCAGCACGGCTAGCCAGGGGAAGCCGGTCTGGATGGCGCTGAAGAGTTCCCATTGGAAGGCCGAGAAGGTGGTGTAGCCTCCCAGGAAGCCGGTGATGAGCAGGAGCCGCCAGGGCGAGCCGGCCGGAAGCAGCGTGGCGCAGAGGCCGATGAGAAAGCTTCCGGTCATGTTGACGAAGAATGTGCCGGAGGGAAGCAGGAGCCCTGCCGAGTATCGCAACAGCGAACCGGCCGCGCCGCCCAGGAGTACGTAAAGAAAGTTAGCCACCGATAAGAATAAGCTTAAAGGGTGAGCCGCTTTGCGAAGTTTGCCTGGATGGTGTTGGCGTACAACTTTGTGGTGATTGGGTGGGGCGCGATTGTGCGGGCCACGGGGTCGGGCGCGGGTTGCGGGAACCATTGGCCAAGTTGCAATGGAGTGCTGATGCCGCGCTCTCCGCAAGTGGCCACCATGATTGAATTCGCGCATCGGTTGACGGCGGGGCTTTCCACGCTGCTGGTGATCGCGCTGGCGGTGTGGGCCTTCCGTGCGCTGCCGAAGTATCACGCGGGGCGGCGCGCGGCTGTGATGGCGGTGGTGTTCACCTTTGTGGAAGCGGGCATCGGCGCGGGGCTGGTGCTGCTGGAAAAGGTGGCGAAGGATGAAAGCTTCGCGCGCGTGGTGTACCTGTCCGTTCATCTGGTGAACACGTTCTTGTTGGTGGGCGCGATTGCGCTGACGGCCTGGTGGGCTTCGGGCGGCGCGCGCATTCAGTGGACCGGAACGAACGCGTGGCGCATGCCTGCGTTGGTGGGCCTGGCGGCGACGCTGATGTTGGGCGTGAGCGGCGCGGTGACGGCGCTCGGCGATACACTGTATCCTTCGGCATCGTTCCTGGATGGAATCCGCAGCGACTTCGCACCCACGGCGCATCTGCTGATTCGCTTTCGCGTCTACCATCCGCTGTTGGCCATGCTGGTGGGCGCGTATCTGGGAGGCTTCGCGATATTCGCGTTGCTCAGGCGGCGAACCGCGCTGGTTCAGCCGATTGCCACCGCGCTGTTAGGGCTGATTGTGACGCAGTGGGCTCTGGGCGGGCTGGATGCCGTGTTGCTGGCACCGGTGTGGATGCAGGTGATCCACTTGTTGTTGGCGGATGCGCTGTGGGTGGCGGCGGTGCTGCTCTCCGCCGCTCTGGTTAGCGTGCCCTCGGCTATCCCAGCCTGGTATGAACGGCCCATGACCGGGAAGGCAATCCCTGGGTATTCTGAACCGCCGGGTCACGCGGCTGACTCAGCATAAAGCAAATATCGGCCCCGTGTTCGGCCAGGTGCGTCACGCATTCTTTCTCTATCGCGGCCTTCGAAGATTCGCTGTTGGGGTATTCCGGATCGACGCCGGGAACCTTGGTGCCGGTCGCGCACGGCAGTTTCAGCAGCTTCTTGACGGGGTGCAGTTCGTTCCAGCCTTCATGGGCACTGTCATAGACAAAGTCGCCGATGATGGCGACGTGATCGCCCACTTCCACGCGCCCTGAATCGGGATCAGCGGCCACATCGTTGGGCGACCCTTCCTCGCCACCGATGATCACGCCGATAACCCAACCCACGCCTGTGACCGCGGCGGAAGTTACGGCGGCCACAACAGCCGCCACCACCAGACAGAAGAAAAAGAAGAAGCCGGAAGCGAGACATCCAGCAACGGCGGCGGCACCGGCGGCACCTCCCGCGACGGCACCCACCACTCCGGCCGCGGTTGCGGCGGCACATACCGCCTTCATGCCCGTGCCTTCAATTTCGCAGTGAAGCGCGGTGGTTCCGGTTTTCACTCCGTGCGCGGCGATGCCCCCTTCATCTTCTTCGGTGGAGTTCTTGTCCACGCCGTCCAGAGGCAGATCGGGAAATGAAAATTCCAGATATTTCCTGTTGATGGGCGGCAGGTGGGGAAGCTGTTCCTTTGCGTTCAGCAGCGAATCCTTCAGGATCGGCGCGAGGACAAGGTTGATGCAGTAATCCAGATCGGGGTCGGTGACTCCTCTGCTGATCAGGATGAGGCCGACTGTGCCCACGGCGCACTGATCGTCCTTGATGCAGACCAGCCTGTAGTGAAACCACCAATCGCAAAAGCCGGTCACGATGGCGAGAGGGATGGTGCCTCCGAAGCCCGCGGCCGCCGCGAGAAAGCTGCCGCCGCTGAGCAGGAAACCGATGACCGCGCCCACGATGATGGCGGGAACGCCATGCTCCAGCATGACTTGGCCCTTGGTCTTTTGCTGCCCGTCAGGGATGCACGAAGTGATGTGGTTGAATGCCATGGCGTCCTTTTATTGCACGATGAAGATGGCCGTCACTCCGCCCAACGGTAAGCCGCTACGCTCTTCCGCGACGCTGATATGAAACGGCTGGCGAGAGCCGATTGGTGCAGTGGCGGGGACCGTGGCGGTGAATTCCAATTGCGCCTCGGCATCGCCTTCGAGACTGAGACGATGTTGCGTGAGCGCGGGCGACCACGCAGCGGGAGCGGGGAAGAGCTCGGGACGAATAGCGGCCACCACGCGCGCCGTGAGAGCTTCATCCGTTTCGCGCGGCTGGTGAACGTGTTCGCCCATGCCGTGCCTCACCAGGGGCTCCCTCGGTAATTCATAGCTGTGCATCGCCACCGTGAGGAGCCGCGCGCCTTGCAGCGTGTTGCGAACGGGAATCTTCAACGAGAGCGCCTCACCCTGCCGCACTTTCCATATCACGGTATTGTGCTGACCGGTATTGTCGAGCGGATTCTTATCGTCCGCCCACACCGCTTCGATGCGGATGCAATAGTGGGCGGGAACCGGTGGAGTGGTCCAGGAAACGGAGGCGACGACAGGTTCGCCGGGCGCGCCGCGAACGGGCAGGTTTACCACATCGGAGCCGATCTGCTGCACCGTGGCACCTCCCACCCCGAAAGTGATCAGGCCGAACGTCACGGGCATGCCCGGAGCGGGCGCTTCGTTGGACCGGTTGTGGATGGTAGCGCTGATTTTGTAAAGAGTGGAGGGCAGCAGATCGTGAGAGCCGATAATGTTGCCGCCGGTACCGGTAAGCGTAACGTCTGGGTTGTCCCACGTTACGGCAAGTCCAAGCGACATCAGGTAGCTCTGGCTATAAATCGAGGCATCCGGCCGCAGATAGACTCCCGACGGAATGGGGAGACAATCCATGGGCATCTTGTCTCCGAACCGCCGACTGGTGCGATGCGCCCGCGTGCAAACGGTCAGAAGCAACCGGATCAGATTCGGGAAGACGGTGAGCACTTGCCGAAAAAAGTGAAGGATTCCCGCGGCAACACCTGTCATCAAAAAGCTCCGGTTCAAACTTTATACTCTAGCGAGGAGATACTCAAGTGAAATTTCATGCCCTGACCATCGCGGTTGGATTGATTGTTGCCACCGCGCCCGCCTTCGCTCAAGAGACTGCAGCACCTTACAAATTGATGAAAGCGACGAAAGTTGGAGGTGAGGGTGGCTTCGATTACGTGTATGCCGACGTGGAAGGCCGGCGGTTATACGTGCCTCGCACCGGCCCGAAGAAGCGGATCTCTGTTTACAATCTGGATACGCTTGAGGTGGCGGGCGAATTCCCGGACGTGAGCGCGCGCGGTGTGGCTGTCGACCCGAAATCGCATCACGGATTTTCCACCAGCAAGCCGGTTGTGATGTGGGATTCGGAGACCTTGAAGACCATCAAGACCATTCCCGTGAAAGGTGACCCGGACGGTATTCTGTTCGATGCCTACAACCAGCGTGTTTACGTGTTGAGCCACTCCGCGCCGAACGTGACCGTGATCGATACCAAGGACGGCACGGTGCTCGGCACCATCGATTTGGGCGGAGCGCCGGAGCAGGCCGTAACCGATTTGAAGGGACATCTCTATATCGACCTGGAAGACAAAGACAACGTGGCGGTG
>JBBROT010000017.1:0-18925 GCA_038229155.1 Bryobacterales bacterium
CCGGAAGCTTTGTGGCAGCGCGCCATTTCCGCAAAGCTGCGATATTTGCCGGTGCCTACAAAAAGACGGGAGTGAAACGTTCGGTCCGCGACAGTGAAGGGCATTCACCATTATTTTACAGGGGCCTATTTAGCGGCCGTGGAAAGGGCTGAAATCGGTGTTGGTGTCGAACACGTCCACGCCTTCTTCGCGCTTCAGGAAGTTGACGACAAGGTAGGTCAGCGGCGTCGCCAATATTTCATAGACCACTTTAAACAAATAGCCGGAGACGATCAGATTCAGAATCGTGGCGAGAGGCTGATCGTAGAAGATAAACGAAACGACGATGACGGTATCGACGCCCTGTCCGACGACGGTAGAGCTGACCGTGCGAGTCCAAAGGTGCTTGCCTTTGGTGAGTAATTTCAGCTTCGCCATTACATAGGAATTGGCGAACTCGCCCAGCCAGAAAGCCAGCAGGCTGCCAGCCACGATGCGCGGGACCACGCCGAAGATGGTCTCGAACGCGGCCTGATTTTTCCATTCCGGCGCGGGCGGCAGCCAGATGGCGAACAAGCCCATGGCGGCCATCAGGATGGACGCGAAGAAGCCTCGCCAGATGGCGCGCCGGGACGCGGAGTACCCGTACACTTCCGCGAAGACGTCACCGAAAATATACGTGATGGGAAACAGCAGTTGCGCGGCGCTGACCCGAAACGGCCCGATGGGTGTGATTTTCGCCGCAATCAGATTCGAGACCAGCAGAATCACCACAAAAGCGAGTGTGAGAAATTCTAGATAGCGATAGTTTCGGCGCTCCGGGGTGACTCCAGACGGAATCACGGCCGCTCCCAGGTGACGCTGTGATCGGCGGTAACCGCCAAGGTTTCAGGCGGCGAATCGATGCGAAAGAAAGACCATGGTCCGGGCAACCACGGGTACCGCTCGATCACCCGCTCATCGACCGTGACGCCCAGCCCCGGTTCGCGGCCCACCACCAGCTCGCCGCGCTCAATATCCAGCGAATCGCGCAGAATTTCGGTCGCTAGCGGAAACGGGTAAAGCACGCCTTCCGCATAGACGGGAAATTCCAGCCACTCCGTAACAGTCTCCGGCCAGGTAATGCCCAGGTGCGCCGCGGCCACCACTTCCAGCAGCGTGCCCCAGCTATGAAACGCGAATCGCAGATTTTCCTTCGCCACTTCCGTGAAAATGCGGCGCGCGAGCCCGAAGCCTCCCTGGCAGACCACGTCCATCTGGGCGAAATCGACGGCACCGTTTAGGAGGAGGTCGAGCAAGCCCTGTTCGGTGGCTTCATGTTCGCCGGACGCGATCGGCACCAACTGTTTTTCGCGCAACGTAACGTACGCCGCATGAGCGTCAGGCGGGAGCGGCTCTTCAAGCCACGTCAGATCGTACTCATCCATCGCGGCGGCCAACCGCTCCACCGTTTCGGGCGTGTATGACTTGTTGCCCATGCGCCACCAGGTGTGCGCGTCCACCATCAGGCAGTTCCCAAAACCGATAGCTTCGCGCACCAGGCGAACCGCTTCCAGGTCACGATCCGGGCCAATGCCGGGGCGCATTTTATAACCCGTAAAACCTAGTTCCATCACGCGCGAGGCCTCTTCGGCATAACGTTCTGGAGCCATATACATTCCGGCGCTGCCGTACAGCCGGATGCGGTCCCGAACGCGCCCTCCCACAATTTCGCTGACCGGGACGCCCATGGCTTTCCCTAGAAGATCGAACAGGGCAATCTCCACGGCGCTATAGAGCTTCAGCATGCGCGCGGACGGGTCCGTGGACAGAAAATGAATTCGTAGCGCGTCTGTATCGGCCAGGGTCCGGCCGGTGAGAAACGGCCCGATGTACAGCCGTATGGCTTCCTCCGCCCACTCGCTTGCGGGGCCGGGCGCGTACCCGACCAAGCCGCCGTCCGTTTCCACGCGAATCAGCATGGCGTCGCGCTTCAGGATGGTCCGCTCACCGCCATGGAACGGCATGATCAGCGGCTCTGGAAGCGGAGAGCTGAGCAGGAAAGATTGGACGCGAGAGACTTTCATGCGTGTTGCGTCAGAATAGCAAAAGTGAAGCCGCGCATCGGGATTACGTACTCTGACGAGATCAAGGTCGCCACTTATGCGGAGGCAATCCGCGCTTCGGGAGGCGAGCCGGTCCCGATTCGGCCAGGCGAAAAGCCCGGCGCGACGGATTTGGACGGTTTGGTACTGGGCGGAGGTGTGGATGTGAACCCCGCTCTTTATCATCAGGAAAGGCAGCCGGAAACGGAAGAGCCCAATGACGCGAGGGACCGGACTGAGCTCGACATGCTGAAACAGGCTCTGGAGAGTAAGATTCCCGTGCTGGCCATTTGCCGCGGCATGCAAATGCTCAACGTCGCCTCAGGCGGAACTTTGCATCAGCACATTTCGGGACACGAGACCCGAACGGTGGACAAAGCCTTGCCAGCCCATGAAGTTCACGTCCTCGACGGTTCACTTTTAGCTGCTGTGTTGGGTGCGGACGTGGCCGCCGTAAACTCGCGCCACCATCAGGCGGTGGGACGCGTTGCGGACACCCTGCGAGTGGCAGCAACCTCAGCCGACGGTGTTGTGGAGGCGGTCGAAGATCCCGCCTACGATTTTGTACTTGGTGTGCAGTGGCATCCGGAAGATATGGCCGCGCAGGATGCAGTTCAGAAGCGCCTCTTCGATGAATTTGTGAAACGAGCTGGGATCTGATCTCCATGCGACTATTGCCGCACGATGTGAAGTTCTACGACCAACTATTAGGCCAATCCCAGTTGGCTGTGGAGGCGAGCGCATCGGGAGCTTCGCAGCGCCTGCGAGAAATGGAGCGCTAGGGAGATGAACTGGAGCATGAGGTGTTCCGGTGCATTCACAAAACATTCATCACGCCCATCGATCCCGAAGACATACAGTCCATTTCGAGCTCGACTTGCCGGACCGCATGCGCGGCTTGGCTCGGGTGCTGGAGCAGTGTATTTTTCATCCCTCAACGAAAAGGGCTTGGAGGCGCAGGAGTTTCTGGCGGCTCAATGCATCCGGGTGAACGAATTTGAGAATCAGTCACAAACGCTGGCGCGCGACGGAGTAGCCGAAGCGTTCGCCCAAGTTCGCGACACCATCGAACTGATGCGGCACATTCCGCCATCGCGCCGGGACTCTGTCAGGCGGATGGCGCATTGTTCACACCATGGGGCGCAAGCTGACGCGTTTGAAACCTCGCAGCGGCTTTTGCGCCGAAACAGGGGCGGCGGTCTCCATCCTGATTTCCGCGCACCTGGGATTGCCTGTTCCACCACGCACTGTATCGCGGGCGCAATTGCGGGAGTGGGAGCCGTTCAGCGCGTAAGAGCGGTGCGCTGGGGCGTGGCGGCGAATATTTTATGGGCCTGGGTGCTGACCATTCCGGCAGCCGCCGTGATGGCCTCGGTTGTTTTCACGGGGATTCACGTTCTGGACAGCAGCCTTTAGTTTTTCACCAGTGCCTTTCGTGAGCGCTTAAAAAACACTGTTCCCCCGGCACCGGCAAGAAGGCAAGCTCCTGCACCGAACAGCAGAAAACTACCCGGCTCTGGAACGGCAGTCACCAGCATGCTCTGCGTGATTCCACTGGTCATCACGGGGCCATAGCCGGTAATGGACGGCTCCGAGATCGCGCTTAGCAGCGAATAGCCGCCATCTAAACCAACTTGTAGATTGCTCCCCAAGTTCCGTAGATGAATGACGGCGCTGCTGCCGCGGGAGGCCACATCGAGTCCGAAAATCTGCTCGGAAAGGTTCATCGTAAGAGCCGCGTCGGCTTCGATAATCGCAACCGGCGTATTGCCGCTGCCGAAGATACCGGGTGACAACAGGAGCGAACCGGCCGCCAAACCCAGGCGCGAGGCGTCCGGGCTGGTAAACGGCGTCGAAAAGCTGCCATCGCTGCTTTCGAGCCAGCCCTGCAACAGATAACCTCCGAAATACGTGCCGCTGCTGTTGGGGACCTGGTTCAGGGTGGACGTGGAGGGCTGCGCGCCCAGAAGTTGCAGGCCCACCGAGGTGGGGTAAGGAGACGAGCCGCTATTGTTCGCCGCGTAATTCCATACGGAAAAGCGAACGTATAGATCGGAACCGGTCTCGAAGGTGAAGGGCGGGCCTTCCGTAAGATTCACAGTGTCGGCGCGCGCACCAGTCACCAAAATCGTGAGAAGAACCACAACCGGTACCGCCGTCCAGCGCCAATGCTGCGTAAATCTCACAAGTTCCGTGAATAGTGTAAACATAATCCTCTCAAAAAGACATACCTCCATTTTCAGAAGGGGATACAGCAGCCCGGCTCCCGCCGGCAATCCACTAGAATGGCTAGGCTAGATGCAGCCCTCGTCACTATCGGTTCTCATTCCCCTTTACAACGAAGAAGAGTTCATACAGGAGCTATTGCAGCGCGTGGTGGACGCGCCTTACCCGGAGGGCATGGATTGGGAAATTATCATCGTGAATGACTGTTCTACAGATGGATCGGCGGAGGCGGTGGAGAACTTTATAGGGCGGTCGAAAGCAACGGTCCGCTTGTTCCATCACGCGGTGAATCAGGGCAAGGGTGCCGCCATCCGAACCGCCATCGGCCACGCACGCGGCGAATGGAGCCTGATTCAGGATGCCGATCTGGAATACGATCCGCGCGAGTACCCTAAACTCCTGCAGCCGCTGCTGGACGGTAAAGCCGACGCCGTATTCGGTTCGCGCTTCATGGTTGCCGGGGAGCGGCGGGTGCTTTATTTCTGGCACTCGCTGGCGAATCAGATCCTTACACTGGTCTGCAATATCGCCGCTGATCTGAACCTGACGGACATGGAAACCTGCTACAAGGCGTTTCGCACCAGCCTGGTGAAGACAATTCCCCTGCGCAGCAACCGCTTCGGGATTGAGCCGGAGTTGACCATCAAGCTGGCGCGCAGGCAGGCCCGGATCTACGAAACGCCCATCAGTTACCACGGCCGCACGTATGAAGAAGGCAAGAAAATCGGCCTGAAGGACGCGTTCGAAGCCTTCTGGGTAATGTTGAAATACCGGCTCGGCAACGACCTTTATAACGACGTCGGCCTGGAAATTCTGGATGCCCTGTCCTATGCGCCGCACTTCAACGCCTGGATGGCCGACACCATTTCTCCGTTTTTAGGGAGCCGTGTGCTCGAGATCGGCGCGGGCACGGGGAACCTGACGCGGCCACTGGCGCACCGGCGCAAATACTATGCCGCAACCGATATTGGACCCGCGCATTTGAGCGCCCTGCGCAACCGGTTTGCGCACCGGCCGAATCTGGAAGTCCGGCACTGCGATGTGGAAAACAGGGAAGATGTTCTATACTTCGCCGGGCGGGTGGATACGGTGGTCTGCCTGAATGTTCTGGAGCATGTGGCCGATGCCGATGCCGCCGCGCGGAATTTGTACGACGTGCTGGAACCGGGTGGAACCGCCGTGGTGCTGGTGCCGCAAGGGCAGGAGCTCTTCGGCCCGCTGGATATTGCACTGGGGCACCACCTTCGCTATTCCGAAGTCCAGTTGCGGGAGCGTTTGGAGCGCGCGGGATTCGCAGTGGAGCGCGTGATCCAGTTCAATCGCGTTTCGCGCCCCGGCTGGTGGTTTACCGGAAAAGTATTGGGCCGCCAGACCTTGGCCCGCTTCCCGATTCGCGTCTTCAACTCGCTGGTTTGGCTTTGGCGCAAGATCGACGCGCGGCTCCCCTGGCCCGCCGTTTCGATTATCGCAATTGCCCGGAAAAAGTAAACCGTTAACTCTACAGATCCTGTTCGGTGGCTTCTTCTACCGCTTGCCGCACCGATTCTTCGACAGCTTCTTTCACTGCGTCTTTCACCGCTTTTTCCAGCCGCTCCGAATTCATCTCCCCTGACGGGGCATGGCCGGTCACTTCCCGCACAATCATTTCCAGCACTGGACCGATCGGCGGAAGGCTCTTCGCCACGGCCTTCGCGAAGCGCTTTGCCACCTTCCGGGCTGGAGGTTTTTCGGCGGTAGCCTGGTCGCCGCCTTCCGACATTTGCCAATCGTCTTCAAAAATGGAGATGATCTGCGCGGCGATTTTCGGATCTTTGAACAGCACACCCACCTCGCGGCGGACTTCCAGTTCCGCCGCCCGCAAGCTTTGGCTTCCCACGAAAACACGGCTGCCGTCGCGCACCACCGAGCGTGTGTGTAATCGCATGGGTGCCAGCTCGCGGGAATCGAGCCGCGCACCGCGCGCCAGTTTACCGATGATGCGCACATCCACCCCGGCTTTCGCCCTGTCCTCAAGGATGCGAAGAATCGCCGGGTCGCCCACTTTGGGGTCGTAGATCAGAAGCTGTTTCTGGGCTCCTTCCAGAAAAGCGGAGAGTTCCGCCCGCGCATTCACGGGGCTCACCACGAAATCCGGGCTACCCGCTTCATAGGGCTGGCGCTTTGTGTCGGCCTCGAACAACTTGACCGCTTCCTCCACCAGCTTTGCGTCCTGGGTGATCACCGCGAAGCTGCGGCTATGCTCCATATCCAGATACGTAAAGTTGAAGGCCAGAACGTGAAGATCTTTGCGGTCGACAATCAGAAACTTGCTGTGATAACGGACCAGATCGTCAGAGGTGCGGGCGACATTGACGCCTTTGGCCAGAAGGCGCATTTCCAGATTGCGCAGGCTCCTCTCCCCGCCCCGGTTGGTGTGGGCGATCAGCGCATGCACGAATACGCCGCGTTCCGCCGCGCGAACCAGAGCCTTTTCCACCTCCGCCCTGTCGAAGCGGAAAATCACGATTTCCACGCGCTGCTTCGCGCTGTCTATCGCCTCGATCAGTGGCTCTACCCCGGCACCAGGCTGTACCAGGAGCTTCAAGACTTTTTTCCAGACACTATGTGGATGTGAGGCGACACGTTTTGGTATAGCACAGACAGGCGCAATGTCATCTTCGATACGAATGGCAGCAAGTTTGCTTACTTTAACAGTAGTGACTACCCCTCGCATTTCCGCCTTTTACCTTTCCATTCCCTTATTGCTGGCCGCGGCAGAAAAGCCACTTCTCTGGGTGGAACCCACAGACCTGCAGAGCAAAGATATGTTTTACGGCTCTGGCGGGAAGGAGCATGAGCCGGCCGGGCCTTTCACCTTTGTTAAAGAAGACACTGACGGTACGAATCCGAAATTCGACATAAAGGATTCGCAAGGGACAAAGTGGAAAGTGAAGCTCGGCTCCGAAGCCGGTCCGGAGACGGTGGCAGCGCGGTTTGTGTGGGCCATGGGCTATTTCACCAACGAGGACTATTTTCTGCCGGAGCTTCAGATTGAGGGCATGCCGCGCAAATTGAAACGAGGCCAGAAGCTTCGTCTGGATGGCGACAAGTTCGCGGCTGTGCGCCTGAAGCGCGCCGGTAAGGATGAGAAGAGCGAGACCTATTGGAAGTGGAAAGAAAACCCATTCAACAATACGCGGGAGTTCAACGGTTTGCGAACCTTAATGGCGGTATTGAACAACTGGGATTTAAAAGACGTGAACAACGGCATCGTTGCGGATAAAGAAGGGAACGAAGTTTACCTGGTGAAAGATTTAGGTGCCAGCTTCGGCACGGATCATCTGGTTCGCTCGCACACCGTCGCGAAAGGAAACTTGCTCTCGTACGATTCCTCGAAATTCATCACAAAGAAGACTACGCAGACCGTGGATTTCGGGACGCCGGGGAGGCCGTCACTGGCCTTTGCCGTGAACCCGCATGAAACGTTCAGCCGCACCGGTATGGAGTGGATCGGAAACGATGTCCCCGTGGAAGATGCCAAATGGATGGGTAATTTATTGGGGCAACTGACGCCGTTTCAAATTCGTGAAGCATTCCGCGCCGGTGGCTATTCGCCCGAAGATTCCGAAGGGTTCGCGCACATTCTGGAACGGCGCATCGCGGAGCTGAAAGCGCTTTAAGCTTGCGCCGGTTTCACCAGTTCGGAATCTTCCGCCTGTTCGAATTGAATCTTGTATAGTTCGGAATACTCACCGTGGAGTTCACACAATTCATCGTGCGTTCCCTGCTCCACAATCTCGCCATCTTTCAGCACAAAGATCACGGCCGCGTGACGAATGGTGGCCAGGCGATGAGCGATGATGATGGCGGTCTTGCCTTGCATCAATTTTTCCAGCGCGTCGAACACCAGCTTCTCGCTCGCGGCGTCCAGGCCGGAACTTGGCTCGTCCATAATCAGGATCGGTGAGTTGCGAATCACGGCGCGGGCGATGGCGATGCGCTGGCGCTGGCCGCCGGAAAGGGTCACCCCGCGCTCACCGACCATAGTGTCGTAACCTTCCGGCATTTTTTCGATGAACTCATGAGCGTTGGCCAGTTCGGCGGCCTGTAGAATTTGTTCGCGAGTGGCTTCCGGCTTGCCGTAAGCGATGTTCTGCCAGATGGGGATGTGGAACAGAACCGTCTCCTGAAGCACGAAACTGATTTGCTGGCGCAGAGTTTTCTGCCGTAGGTCACGGATGTTCATTCCATCCAGAAATACATCGCCGGAAACGGGATCGTAGAAACGCGGAATCAAGGTGGCGATGGTGCTCTTCCCCGCCCCTGTCGGACCGACAAACGCCGCAACCTGACCGGGGCGAATGTGAAAGCTAACGTTCTTGAGAATCGGCTGGTCAGGATTGTAGTGGAAGCTCACGTTGCGGAATTCCAGGTCGCCCTTCAGAGGAGGCGCGTTCTTCGCTCCGCGCTTATCGAGAACTTCACCGGTGGTATCGAGCAACTCCCGGATGCGCTCATATCCTACTGTGGCTTTCGAGTAAGCGTCAGTCATCTTCGAGAGTTCCTGCATGGGCTTGTACATCTTTCCCAGATAGAGGATGAAGATGACCAGCGAGCCGGGCGAGAGCGTCCCGGCAAGCACCATCCGTCCTCCGAACCACAGCACCAAACACGTACCCACCGCGACCGTCACCTGAACCAGAGGCGAGAGCTTGGCCTTCAGACTTCGGGCCTTCAGCGCCATATCGACGCCTTCCAGACTTTCCGCCTCCAACCGGCGCTGCTCATAGTCTTCGCGGGCAAAGGCACGGACTACTCGGATGGACGTGATCACCTCCTGGATCGTCGAGACAATTTCACCCTCCTTCTTGCGCAGCTCGCGCGACGCTTTCTTAATGCGGCGGGTAAAGCTGTACACCAACACGGCAAGTACCGGCGCAACCGAAAGCGCCACCAGCGTGAAGCGCCAGTTGAGATAGAACATCACGCACACCATGCCCACAAGGGTGATGGCATTCACGATCACGCTCAGCAGGCCGCTGGTGATGAGGGTCTGAACCGCGTCGATATCCGTGGTGACGCGGCTGATCAAATCGCCGGTGCGCTTCTGATCGTGGTAAGCCAGGGACAAGCGCTGGATGTGGGAATAGACAGTGCGGCGCAAGTCATGCATTACCCACTGGCCCACACTGGTGGTGACATACTTTTCGCCATAGGAACACAGAGCGTCAAAGATGGCGATGACCAGAACCGCTCCCGCCGCGAAACGCAACAGGGCTAACTTGTCGTCGCCCACCCAATGCGCCAGCGCATGGTTCAGCCAGCCCTGCCCGGGCTTGTTGCGCAGAACATTGTCCAGCACCACCTTCAGCGGCCAAGGCTGCAGCAGGTCCGCCACTGCTACACCGGTGACAGCGGCGAAACCCAGGCTGAGCGCTTTCCAGTGCGGTTTCAGAAGCTGTTTAAAACTTAGCGAATTCGGCCTGTCACTCAACATTCATGATCTCTCTCCAGTATGCTTGACGGACGGTGGAATGGAGAGAGTGAACCAGGATTCAGGCGGGAAACTGCACCGCACGCTGGGGACGCGCGATCTTACCTTGCTTGCTGTGGTGGCCGTGGTCAATCTGAACGTGGTGCCGGTAATCGCGGCAAACGGGCGAGGCACCATCTGGCTCTGGCTGGCCGCGCTGTTGTTTTTCTTTCTGCCGCAAGGCGTGGCCGTCATCGAACTGGCGCATCGCATGCCGGGCGAAGGCGGTGCTTACTTGTGGGCGCGCGATGCCTTCGGGGAATTTCATGGCTTCCTCTGCGGTTGGTTGTACTGGACCAGTAACATGTTCTTTGTCCCTACGCTTCTCTTCTATTTGAGTGGCATCCCCGCTTACTTCGCGGGCAGTGCGGTGCAGGGGTTGGGTGAGAACCGGATCTTCTTTTTCGGAGTAACAGTTACTCTGCTCTGGCTGACCATCTGGGCTAATGTGCGGGGCCTCGAATTAGGTAAGTGGATTAGTAACTCGGGCGGAGCAATTACCGTTGCACTGGCGGTGTTACTGATTTCGCTGGGAACCTTCACCGCGCTGCGGCA
Organism: Bryobacterales bacterium; assembly: GCA_038229155.1. Classification (GTDB taxonomy): domain Bacteria; phylum Acidobacteriota; class Terriglobia; order Bryobacterales; family Bryobacteraceae; genus JALYXI01. Next base: position 10,357 of record JBBROT010000017.1, read on the forward strand.
GCATACAGATCTGAGATTCTCCACATTCACGCTCGCGCAAGGCGATTGGCAGGCGGTCTCGCTTTTTGGCGTCGTCTGCTTCGCCTTGGTGGGGTTGGAACTGGGTTCGGTGATGGGAGATGAGATTCGCGATCCCAAACGCTCCTTGCCCAGGGCAGTGTTTTGGGGCGCGTTGCTGGCTGGGTTTCTCTATGTGGGAGCAACCCTCTCCATTCTGATCGCGGTCCCGCCAAAGGAGATTGCGGTCCTTCAGGGAGAGTTGCAGGCGATTGGAAGAATGGCGAGCGCGGCGGGCTTCGGTTGGCTGGTGGTTCCGGTGGCGGTGCTGTTGGTGGGATCGATTGCAGGCTCCGTTTCGGCGTGGGTGGCCGGGTCCGCGCGGATGATGTTCGTGTCCGGGCTGGATCGCTACTTGCCGCGCATGCTGGGTGAAATTCATCCGGTCTACAGGACGCCGCACATCGCTTTGCTCACCTTTGGCGCGCTCTCCACCGTGATCATTTGCATGAGCTTCGCGGGAGCCACCGTGAAGGAAGCCTATGTTACTTTGCTCGATCTCTCGCTGGTGCTGCAAAATCTGGCTTACCTGTACATCTTCGGGGCGCTGACGCGAGTCGCATTCGCACCCGGAGCGGTAACGTTGCTTGGTACGCGGGTCACCCGCCTGGCCGCGCTTAGCGGACTCGCCACGACCGCCATCGGAACCGCGGTCGCGTTCGTGCCCTCGCGCCAAATCTCCTCCGTCTTTGCGTTCGAAGCAAAGCTGATGGGGACCTGCGCGGCGTTCCTTGGGCTGGCGGCGGGGTTGTTCCATTACTACTCGCGCCGCCGGTAAGCTTAGCGCGGCGGTACATTTAAGGTAAGGGGATTCGAATACGCACTCGCACTCACACGCTCAAGCCACCGGTCGGGTTCTGAGTTGGTCTTTGCTCGCGACATCGCTGTTTGTCGCGCTGGAAGTTACGGCAGGGGTGCGATCGCACAGCTTGGCGTTGCTGTCCGACGCCGGCCATAACGCCACCGATGCTCTGGCGCTATTGCTGGCATGGGTGGGCGTGTGGTTTCAGGAAAGGCCGGCCGATCATGTCAAGACCTTTGGCTATCAGAGGGCCGGTGTGCTGGTGGCATTCGTCAACGCGCTGACACTCCTGGGGCTCTCCGGATGGATCTTCGTCGAAGCTTACCAGCGCTTGCGCAACCCTGAGACGGTTCAACCTATGGTCATGGTCGGGGTGGCCGTATTGGGATTGGTGCTGAACGGCGGCATCATGCTCGGCCTGAATCAGGCGCGTAAAAACGATATCAACATTCGCAGCGCCTTCGTGCACATGCTGGGGGACCTTCTGGGGTCCGCCGCAATTGTGGTGGGTGGCACGGTCATGTATTTCACCGGCTTTCTGCGCATCGACACGATCCTGTCCGCCGTCATTGCGGCGCTGATTGTCTATACGGCGTGGGATGTCACGAAAGAGAGCCTGAACATTCTTCTCGAAGGGCTCCCGCGCGGCCTGAGCCTTCACAATGTGGAGAAGGCTTTGGCGCAAGTGGAAGGTGTGCTGGACGTGCACGATCTGCACATCTGGAGCCTGGGTTCAAACAGCCGCGCGATGAGTTGCCATGTGGTTATTGAGGATCTGCCGCCTTCAGAGAGCGACGCGATTCTGCGCCGCATTACCGATGTCCTGGAACACGATTTCCAAATCGGGCATTCCACGGTTCAGTTCGAACACGTGGGCTGCATCGTATCGCGCGAGGGTTGCGTCATCGCTGTGGGCCCCGCGCATGGGCACACGCACCACCACAATTAAACCTTGCGCAATACCAGTACCTGCTGCCCGGTCAATTCATCCAGGCGCGACGCTTCGCGCAATCCGGCCGCTGCGGCGAGTTCCAGAAAATAATTCATGTCGATATCGATACGTGTCTCGTTGCCGCGAAACTTTTCGCCCGGCAGTACAGCCGTGTGGATGCTGAAAAGCGCATGTCCGCGCGTGCTGAGCACTCGCGCCGATTCGCGCAGGTAGTGAATCGCATCCGCTTCCAGCAAATGAGTAAAGACGGACGCCGCGATGATCACATCCGCTTTTCCGTCTTCGCAGGGGAAGCGGAATTCGGAAGTCTGAAGAGAGCCGTTGGGATTGTATTCGCCCGAATAGAGGTCATAGCAGTGAAATTCGGCTTTGCCGTTTCGCCAAGCGGGAGTGAGGAAATTATTGCACCATTCGATGTTGGCCGGGATCACATCGAAGCCGATGTAATGTGTCACCCAGGGATTGTTCAGCAGCACGCGAGTCGCGCGCCCGCAACCGCAGCCGATTTCGAGAACCGTCGCGTCTTCGGGGCAGAAGCGCGAAATGAACTGGCCCCACGCGTCGCCCACCACCAGGAATTGTTCGAGCGTTGCGCCGCCCACGCTCCAGAGCAAGGAGAACGGCGGAAGCGGCACGATGCCCTTCCATACGCCATACCCGGCGTATGTGAGTGAACCCTCATCGGGCTTGATGTTCGAAATGGAAGTCTGGCTCATCGGGAAGGGTGATTTTAGCAGAACCGGTACAATCGAATTTGTGGAATTGACAGCTCATCCGGAAACTTTCCTGCAAGCATCCTCAGGCGGTGCCGTCGTTCAAGATTACCAGTTCACCTATCCGCTGAAGGCCTTCATCAATCCGCATCACGCGTTTCTGGATTTGACTCCGCACAACGCGCTGGTGCTGCTGACCGCGCCGGGGCTGCTGGATCATAACGTGGGCCAGATAATGAAAGGCTGGCTGTGGAAGGGCGATGCGCTGAAGCTGTATGAGCTTGCCTATTACGCCGAAGGAGACGTGCTGGAACTGGGCACGTATGCCGGGCTCAGCACCTGTATTCTGGCTCAGGCCGTGATCGATTCCGGCCGCGACGGGCGCGTGGTGCCCATCGACATTGCCGATCTCGGCTGGAAGGCCAACGCGGATGCGGCTCAGGTGAGCCAACGGATCGATTTCCAGCTTGGGCCGGCGATTGAGAAGGTGCAAGGCCTGATCGCCGAGGGACGCAAGTTCGGCTTCACCTTCGTGGACCACTCCCACACCTATGCCGAAGTGGCCGCGATTTGCCCCATGCTGGACAAGGTGGTGCTGCCAGGTTCGTTTGTCCAGTTTCACGATTACAACGATCCGCGCAACGGACGCGAGCCGGATTACGGCGTGTGGCAGGCCGTAGCGGACACATTGCCCGCGTCGTTTGAATTCTACGGCGTCTACGGCTGTTCCGGCTTGTACCGGTTCAAGGGATAGCGCTAAGCGAACAGGTCTTTCACTCGTTCGAAGATGCCCTTTTCGGCGGGCTCGTTGTCTTTCGGCAGCATGTCATGCAGTTGCTCGAACAGTTTGCGCTGGTCGCGATTCAGCTTGGAGGGCGTCTTGATATGGACGTGAATCACGATATCGCCGCGCGAATGGCCGTTCACCTGAGCGATGCCCTGCTTCTTCAAACGGAACTGCGCGCCGTGCTGCGTGCCTTCGGGAATTTTCAGCGTGGCAGGTTCACCCAGGGTGGGGACCGTGAGTTCGGCACCTAATGCGGCCTGCGCGAAATTGACCGGAATGGCGCAGTGCAGATCGTTTTCATGCCGTTCGAAATACGCGTGCTCTTTGACTTTTAGAAAGACGTAAAGGTCGCCGGCAGGGCCGCCATTGGGGCTGGGCTGGCCTTCGCCCGACAGCCTGAGCCGGTTGCCATCGGCGACGCCGGCGGGAATGGTTACCTTCAGCTTGCGATTCACCAGAACGGTGCCTTGGCCACGGCAATCGCGGCAAGGATTCTTGATGACCTTGCCCGCGCCTCCGCATTGATTGCAGGTGCGGCGCACGGAAAGGAACCCCTGCTGGTACAGCATTTCGCCCCGGCCCTTGCATTGGGGGCAAGTAGTGGAGGAACTGCCGGGTTCGGCACCCAGGCCCTGGCAGTGGCCGCATTTCTCCTGACGCGGCACCTGAATTTCCGCCGTCATCCCGAAAGCGGCGTCTTCGAAGCCGATCTGCAAGTCATAGCGGACATCTTCGCCGCGCATGACGCGGTTTCCGCGCTGGCCACGACCGCCTAAAATGTCGCCGAAGCCGAACTGGCTGAACAAATCTCCCAAATCGAACCCATTTGGGTCGGCCCCGCCCTGGTCCATTTGCTGAATGCCGGGGTGGCCGAAACGGTCGTACGTGGCGCGCTTCTGGCCGTCGGAAAGCACACTGTAAGCTTCGGCGGCCTCTTTGAATCGTTCTTCGGCGTCGCGGTTTTCGGGGTTGCGGTCTGGATGGTGCTGAAGCGCCAGCTTGCGGTACGCGCTTTTCAATTGCGCGTCATCGCAATCGCGTCCGACGCCGAGCACCTCATAATAATCGCGTTTCATCACGGGCATAGGCTACTTGGTTAAATTTCGAAACGAACTAGGGATGGACGGCAACTTTCACCATGCTGGGCCGCAACAATTTGCCCTTAAAACGGTAGCCGCGCTGAAAATCGCTCAGGATGGTGTGGTCGGGCGCGTCTTCCGTCTGCACCTTTTCAATAGCTTGGTGGATATGGGGGTCGAACTTCTCACCCGCCGTCTCGATCGGTTCGAGACCGAGCTTTTTCAAGCTCTCCACCATGCGCTGATAAATCATTTCCACGCCTTTCGCGTAATGCTTATCGGCCGTTTCGGTCTTGAGCGCGATATCGAAATTGTCCAGAACAGGAAGAATCTCACGGAGCGTCTCCATCCCGGCATATTGGGAAAACTCGGAGCGGTCGCGCTCACTGCGCTTGCGGAAATTATCGAATTCAGCTTGCAGCCGCAATACACGATCATGCAATTCCGCCTTCTCACGCACTAGTTGGTCCCGTTCGGCGGAAAGAGCGGTCACTTCCGAAGCTAGCTGCACACCAGAGATGTCCTCCACGTGATTGGCATCGTTCGAATATCCGGCACCCTGTCCGGATTGTGAGGTATCGGGTTGCATATCGGAAACGTTGGGTTTAGAAGGATCGGTAGTCACGGCAATTTCAGGGTAACAGGCGCTTCAACGCGTACAAAGCGCCGAGCGCGGCGGAAGATTATATCTGAGCCCGCTCAAAAGCCTGCCCCAGATGGAGAACGGAGGCAACAACACGCTCGTACTGCATGCGAACGGGGCCCAAAACAGCAATTCTGGCAATCAAGCCACCGGGCAGAGGCAGCGAGATGCCGATCAGGGCAAGCTCTTTCATGGCTGGATGGGCATCTTCGAGACCCACATGAACGCCAACCTGGCCGCTTGAAGGTTCCAAAAACCGGTCCAACAGTTCTACGACGCGTTTTTTCTCTTCCAAGGCGCGGAAAAGATCGCGCATCCTCTCTCTGGTGAGATGAAGGTCGAGGCCCACAAGATTCGACGCGCCTTCCATGTGAATCCAGGGCTGATGGTCCACTTCGAGGAGCCCTTTTTGGTAAAGCACCGTGAGTTGCTGTAGAACGGCGTCATATTCGGCGCGTTCTTCTTCCATACGGCCGAGCAGTTCGCGCCGCGCATCGGTCAATTTCCAGCCCGCGAAATTGCGATTCACATAATTCCGGAGCGAAGCCAATTCGTCTGGAGTCATCATTTCGTCCAGCGTGACAATGCGGTTCCGCACCATGCGGTCGCGCGTGGCCAGAATCATCAGGACGCGCCGGTCGGAAAGCGCGATCAGTTCGATATGCTCCAGTTCCTGATCGGTCCCGGGCAGCGCCGCGGCGATTCCGCAATTGCGTGTCATTTCGGCCAGCACCTGCGAGGTGCGCTGAATGCAGGCCTCCACGGAGGCGGCACCGCTGATTTCATGGATCAAACCCGCAATCAGGCGCGCATCGTGACTGCCGGGTACGGAGCGTGGATTGATGGTGGAAACATAGAGCCGAAAGGCCTTTTCAGTAGGAATGCGGCCTGCGGAAGTGTGGGGCTGATCGAGGTACCCGGCTTCCGACAAATCCGCCATTACATTGCGAATGGAAGCGGCACTCAGGCCGGAACTGCTGAGGCGTGAAAGAGTGCGGGAGCCGAGGGGCTCGCCGTTTTCGATGTAGGCGCGCACCAGGGAGAGCAGAATTTCCCGCTCCCGGGGACGCAACGCTCCTTCCTGCCGCAGCACTTAGACCTGTAACCTCTTGCATTCATTGTAATGCTTATGAAAAGGGGGGCGCAATAGCACAATTGACCAGTGGAGGTACAAGCTTGATAGACTGACAGTTCGTTTTCAGAAAGGGAGCCGGGCGATTGCGTTTGATCAGAGGCGTACTGAGGGTCTATAGCTGGATATTCGAGGCGGTGCTGTGCGCAATGGCGATTGCCGTTGCCGCGGTAACGGTATTGAGCGGCGATCTGGATCTGAAACTCGGCTGGCTGCCCTGGGACTCGAAGAATGTCACGGAATGGCTTTTCGGCTTTGGGTTTCTGGGGCTGTTCCTGATTCTACTCGCGATTGCCGGGCGACTTCGAATTCTGCTGTTTCTGTTCGCACTGGCCGTGGTGGTGCTGCTGGCGAAGGGCTTTTTCTATGGCCTGGGATACTCGTTTGAAAACGCCGGGCAAGCGCAAAACGCCTTGATTCTGGTCGCCGCCGCGTTCGTGGCGTGGCTGGGAGCATGGCCGGGTGGCAACAAACCCCGGCGAGCGCGTTAAGCGAAAGCTTTCTCGATTACCTGGCCGCTGACGATGGTGGGCCGTTCCGGCCGCCCGTTGTGCAGGAAGGTGACGTTGGTGTGATTCAAGCCCAGTGCGTGCAGAATGGTGGCATGGAGGTCGGTGACATGCGCGCGATCCTCCACGCCGCGCAGGCCAATTTCGTCCGTCGTGCCAATCACCTGCCCCGGCTTGATGCCGCCGCCGGCCATCCACATGGTGAAGCCCCACGGGTTGTGATCACGGCCATCGCCTTTTTCGTTGAACGGCGTGCGCCCGAACTCTCCGCCCCACACCACCAGCGTATCTTCCAGCAGGCCGCGCGCTTTCAGATCGGCAAGCAGGCCGGCGATGGGCTTGTCGGACGATTTGCACATGCGGGAGTGGTTGCCCTCAATATCGTTATGGGCATCCCAACCGCTGCCGCTGCCGGAATACAATTCTACGAAACGGACTCCCCGTTCCACCAGACGGCGCGCCAGCAGGCAATTGGTGCCGAATTTGGAGGTGGCGTCCTCGTCCATGCCGTAGAGCTTCTTCGTGGCTTCGGTCTCTTTGCTAAGATCAACCGCTTCAGGGCCGGCAGCTTGCATGCGGTAGGCCAGTTCATAGGCGTTGATGCGCGCCTCTAGTTCCGTATCTTCGGCTTTGTCTTCGTCGTAATGGCGGTTCAGGGTTTTGAGAAGATCCAGACGGCCGCGCTGCTGATCTTTCCCGATGGTTTCGGGCGGATTCAGATCCAGAATCGGCGCACCGGTGTTGCGGAACTGTGTTCCCTGATAAGTTGCGGGAAGGAAGCCGGAACTCCAATTTTTCGGGCCGCCGACAACCTCAGACGCATCGGTCAGCACCACGAAGCTGGGAAGGTTCTGATTCGCCGAACCGAGCCCGTACATCACCCACGAACCGAGCGAGGGGCGGCCCGCCAGAATTGAACACGTGTTCATTTGGCATACCGAGCCGACATGGTTCAAGCCGTCCGCCCAGCAGGCGCGGAAGACGGTCATGTTATCGACGTGTTTCGCGGTTTCGGGCAGCCAATCCGACACCCAGATTCCGCTGTTGCCGTGCTGTTGCCACTTGCGCTTCGAGGGCATTAGCGTATTGTTTGAGGTACCCATAGCGGTAACCACTTTGCCGAAGCTGGCCGGCACCGGCTGCCCTGCAAGTTTCTCCAGCATCGGCTTGGGATCGAACAGGTCCAAATGGCTGGGGCCGCCTTCGATAAACAGCCAGATGACCGATTTCGCCTTGGGCTTGAAGTGCGGCGGCTTGGGAGCAAGCGGATCGGGCGCGGTTGCGGCCGCGGCTTTGGGCAGCAAGCCGTCCGAATCCAGCATGGAAGCCAGCGCATAAGCACCCAGCCCGCTTCCGGCGTTGCGCAAGAAATCTCTTCTGGAGCGTGCGAACCTTTTGTGCGACATATCGGCCTCTAATTGCGGTACACGAATTCGTTCGAATTAAACAGCATTTGGCAGAAATCCACCAGCACCGCCGCTTGGGCCTTGTCGTAGCCTTCGGGAATGAAAGTAGGCAGCGCTAATTCCGCCGGATCGCGGATCGCGACCAGCGATTTCTGCTTGCTCAGGAACGTGAGCACCGAATCTTTTTCGAAGCCATCGGGCTTGCGACCGAACGCCAGCCGGTAGGCGCTTTCAATCTGCTGGTTCTGATCGGTACCGGCTTGTTTCAGCACGCGTCCCGCGAATGCTTCAGCCCAATCGAGGCTGACTTTGCTGTTTAGCAGCGACATGGCCTGAGGCGCGGTAATGGTCTGGTTCCGGCGGCCGCAGGATTCGTGCGTATCCGGCATATCGAACGCCTCCAGCATGGGATAACGGGCATTCCGGCGGACGAAGATATATACGCTGCGGCGATCCTGATCTTCAGTGGAGGATACTTTCCACCCGCCG
>JBBROT010000018.1:0-18694 GCA_038229155.1 Bryobacterales bacterium
CCTGTTAGCAGCCGCTGGATACCCGTCTGCGTCAGGAAGTCTCACCTTACCTGTTGCCGCAAGCCCCATTCCTGTCAGGCGGGCGAAATCTAACGCAAATTGGCGCGGCGGTACAGCAGATCGCGCACCCTCAAATACCACTCGGGGTCATCCGCTGTGGAAAGCGGGGAGTTCGCCGTCCATGTGTCTGCGATGTGCCGCGCCGTCATAAGCCAGACTTCCGGGAGTTGCAGCAACTGCTCGAAAGCGGCATCCTGCCGGAAGTTGCGTTCGCGCGCGGCCGTTACACTCACAGGATCTTCGCCAGGCTTGCCAACGCCGGGCACCGACGCCTTCTGAACGCGCAATTCCAGCGGGTACACAATCCAACTGCCCACCTTGAGTTGCAGTTCCAAGCGAACGCGCCGCCCCGGTTCCGCATCAGCGGGAACCCACACGTCCAGCAGATACGCGCGAGACGTTTGGCCGTCGGGAATTACACCGAAGTTCGGGCTGCGAACAGATTCCAGGAAGTCCGGTGCCGCGATTTTGTACAGGCGCGTTTCCACCAGATCCGGTGGGTTCGTTTGGCAGAACAGGAAATAGCTGGTGCCCGCGGGCGCGTTGACCAGCACCTTGAATGTGGTGAAGCCATTGCGGGGCACGGCGGGCGAGATAAGCTCGCGAGGCGGGACGGACGAGCCTTCCGTAGGCCAGTACTCCGAGTACACGTCTATCGATTGAGCGAACAATCGCGCGCTCAACAGCAGAATTGGCGCAACCAGCCTCACAGTAAAGCTTACAATGTGCCTGAGGAAGCGTTGCAGATCAATCCGTTTCAGGTACAAGATCCGTTACGTGTGGTGACGGCCGCGGTCACGCCGGTGGTGATGATTTCGGCTTCGGCGATTCTGATCAGCGGCATCAATTCGAAGCATCAGGCGTTGAGCGACCGGGTGCGGAACTTGGCGAAGGAGTTTCGTGAGACCGACACTTCCATGGCGCGGAAAGAAAATATACTCTCGCAGATTCGTTTCTTCCGGCGCAGGCTACGTTTTGTCGCCATCGCCCACATCTCGTTGTATGGCGCGACCGCGTGTTTTGTGGCGATGGTGATGGTGATCAGTTTTACCATTCGTGTGTCCACGCTGGTAGCGGCGACTTTGCCGTTCTTCATGGCGGGTGTGGTGCTTCTGTTGATCGCGGTTGCTTTTGAAATTCGCGAATTGCGGATGAGCAATGAAACCATGCGCCTGGAACTTTCCGACATCGGGGACAACGGATTGTGAGCGGTGCGCCCTTTAAGCTACGCCTGAAAATATGGGGCGTTCGCGGCTCCACGCCCACGCCGCAGCTTGAGAACATGGTTTACGGCGGGAACACTCCGTGCCTGGAGGTTCGCCTGCCGGGTGGCGAAATTTTCCTGTTCGATGCCGGCACGGGCGCGCGCAAGCTGGGCCAGGCGCTGCTCAAAGAAGCCGCCGGTACGGCACTCGACATCAGCATCTTTCTGACGCATTTCCACTGGGATCACATTCAGGGGATTCCGTTTTTTGAGCCGCTTTACGATCGCCGCAATCGCATCCGTTTTCTGGCGCATTACCGCACAGGTCCTTTGCGGCAGATACTGGAAGGCCAGATGACGCGGCCTTATTTTCCGGTGAATTTTGAAGCTGCCACACGCGACAGAATTTTCCATGAGTTAACTGACAAGCCCTGGCGCGAAGGCGAACTGCGCGTCACGCCATTCGCTTTGCACCATCCGCAAAATGCGACCGGGTACCGCATCGAAGTGGGCGGCGCGTCCATCATTTATGCGACGGACCATGAACACGGCAACGCCGATTGCGACCGTGGACTGCGCCATATCGCCCAGGGCGCGGACCTGCTGATTTTCGATTCGCAGTTTACCCCGGAAGAATATGCGACGCACAAGGGCTGGGGGCACAGCACCTGGGCCGAGGCTCTTTCCGTGGCCCGCGACGCGCGAGTGAAAAAGGTGATGCTCTTCCACCATGACCCATCCCACACCGATGAGCAGCTAGATGGGATACTGGAACAGGCAAGGCAGGTGCACCCGGAGGCGATCATGGCTCGCGAAGGCCTAGTCATCGAGTTGTGAGGTGCCTGAAAATTGGGTTCGTTTTTGCGTTTTGCCTCTCGGGGCAGGAGCCTTTGACCGGCGACCTGCTGAAGGCGGTTCGCGGCACCACGTGGCACGAGGGCTGCCCAGCGTCCCCTGAAGAGTTGAGCGTATTGCATGTCGAATATCTCGATTTCGCCAGCCATCGACAATCCGGAACGCTGATTGTGAACCGCCAACTCGCACCCGAGGTGAAAGCCATCTTTCGCGAACTGTACCGGCATCGTTTTCAGATTGAACGCATGGAGCCGGTGGAGAACTTCGGCGGCAACGACGAGCGGTCCATGGAAGCGAACAACACATCTGCATTTAACTGCCGCGATATCACCGGCCAGAAGGGCAAGTTTTCGAACCATAGTTGGGGACGAGCCATCGATATCAATCCGCTCACAAACCCGTATGTGAAAGGCACGCGCGTGCTCCCGGAGGGCGGTCGCGCGTACTTGAACCGAACGGTGGCGCACCCCGGCTCCATTCTTGCGGGAAGCTTTGCGGTTCGCTTGTTCGAGCGGCATGGGTGGACATGGGGCGGCTCATGGCCCGACCGGCAAGATTATCAGCACTTCGAAAAGAAGTTGCCGTAAAGCGAATGGTGGGCCCTGCAGGACTCGAACCTGCGACCAACGGATTATGAGTCCGCAGCTCTAACCAACTGAGCTAAGGGCCCGCCTGACAGATTTTATTGTAGCTTCGCTAGCCCGCATTCCGAGATTTTAGATTGGTGATACAAGCGCAAGAATGGACACGCTAACACCTGCAGAGCGAACCGAGCGTATGAGGCGGGTCCGGTCGAAAGACACTAAACCGGAAATGCTGGTCAGGCGACTCGTACACTGGATGGGCTTCCGTTACCGTCTGCATGATCGAAGCCTGCCCGGTAATCCCGATATGGTTTTCCGTTGTCGAGGTAAGATCATTTTTGTGCATGGATGTTTTTGGCACAGGCACGGTGAACGCTGCGAGCTTACGAGGTGGCCCAAATCGAAGTTGGAGTTTTGGCGGCCAAAGCTGGAGCAGAACCACCAGAGAGACATTATAGTTGGGAGAGATCTGCGGAAGCTCGGTTGGCAGGTGCTGGTCGTATGGGAGTGTCAGTTGAAGAGCACGGAGTTGCTGGCGGCAAAGCTGCGGGCGTTCCTGGAGGTTGTATGAGGTCCGTGGAGTTGTTCACTGGGGCGGGAGGCTTGGCGCTTGCGATCGAGAAGGCGGGGTTCCATCACGATACTGTTGTGGAGCGCGACAAAGACTGCTGCGCCACCCTACGCGAGAACCAGGCGAGGGGCTTCGATCTTCTGGACGGTTGGCGTCTATTTCCCGGCGACGTCCGCCATTTCGACTACTCCGGCATCGCGCCGGGCGTCGACCTGCTCGCCGGCGGCCCCCCCTGCCAGCCCTTCTCCATCGGCGGGAAGCATAAGGCTCACAAAGACAGGCGTGACATGTTCCCCGAGGTGGTCAGGGCCGTTCGCGAATTGCGACCTCGAGCCATCCTGGTGGAAAACGTCAAGGGGCTCACGCGGAAGACTTTTGCTAATTATTTCAACTACATCGTCCTGCAACTCAGCCATCCCGAGATCGTCCGTGGGGAAAGTGAGGACTGGACCGAACACAGGGGAAGGCTAGAGCGCTACCACACGAAGGGTAGCTGGTCAGGCCTCGAGTACAATGTCGTGCCGCGCCTTCTGAATGCCGCCAACTTCGGGGTCCCGCAGCGACGCGAGCGCGTGTTCTTTGTCGGTTTCCGGTCGGACCTTGGCATCGAGTGGACATTTCCAGAAGAGACTCACTCCCTGGATTCCCTGTTAGTGCACCAGTGGATTACCGGCGAATACTGGGACGAGCACGAGGTGCCCAAAAAAGACAGGCCTGAGGTCCCGGATCGGTTCGCCGCTAAGGTCAGTAGCCTGAAGTCCAACGGTGTGGATCTCTTCGCAGCCGAACGGTGGCGTACGGTGAGAGACGCTCTCCGCGGTCTGCCCGATCCTGACGGCGGGGATTGCTCGAAGTGGCACAACCACTGGCAGAACCCCGGCGCGCGCAGCTACGTCGGTCACACCGGCAGCCCGCTGGATGAGCCCGCGAAGACACTGAAGGCGGGCGATCACGGAGTGCCTGGCGGCGAGAACATGCTGTTGAAGCCGGACGGAGCCGTCAGATATTTCACCGTCCGCGAGTCTGCCAGAATCCAGACGTTTCCGGACAACTACGTGCTGCACGGAGCTTGGTCTGAAGCGATGCGGCAGCTTGGAAATGCTGTGCCGGTTATGCTGGCCGAGGCCGTGGCCAACGGAATCAGAGAGCGCCTGCCCCAAGCCTAAGCGTGGTCCCTATTCCTTGCGGAAGACCACGCAACGATCATTCCCCTGAAGCCACTCGGCGGGAGGCCATTGGTCTGGATTTACAATAGGGTTGTCGGGCAGTCCGGCATCACGCTGGATCAGCACACGAACCGGACTCACTTGGACTGACCATGCGGTCAGTAGTCGATCGAGGAATGTCTGTAGCGCCGACAGTACACTTGTGTCAGCATCCATGATTTCGATTTGTGCAGCCTGCAGGTCAGCGTGTTGATTCAGGGTGACTGGGGCCAGACGGATTGTGTAAGGGGCGACGCTCTTGATCCTGTCGAATAACTGCCTTGCATTGCACGAGCCCTGAACGAGCAGGCCAATTTTGTTAAGGGTGAAATCGATTGGAAACCGCGTATCGAAACCGGAAGGTTTCTGTTTATCGCGATTGCCGCCAGTATCGTTGGAACCAATTCCGGAACCATTCCAGCCGCTCAAGATGTTGACCTTTTTCCAGCCAGTGTTGTAAATCTCGATTAGCCTCTGTTCCAGCGCAACCGAATCGAAGATGATGATTCCAAGAGCTTTGAACCGGATGCTCTCATACGGCAGGCCATAGCGGTCCTGAAGAAAATCGGCGTGCCGGGACAACCTTTCGTACAGGTTGCTATTTGACTGCCCAACGTACATCACCGTGACATTCGCAGTATGTACACGCCCAAGGAGGTACACGCCACGCGCATTCCGATTTTCAGGAACGATTTGTGAATCGATTTCAGCGTGATTGAGCGGCGACCATGCAGTGGCATTGAAGCGAGCAATAAGTTGATCCACAAGGGCATCTTTCATTGCGAATGCAAATTCAGCAAAAGCCATGTTCGTACAAACCAGCATAGCGCCGCCTCGTTACGTACACGACACCAATCGATAGTAGCTTCGCCTTACCGGCCTGTATGCGCCTGGCCTCGGAACACCGCATTCAGGAAGAGCAGATTCAAGCCATCGAGAGCCGCCCGGTAATTGGGGTCGGCGGTAAAGGCGATTACGTTGCCGCGTCCGCTGCGGGCCACTATCACGAATGGCTTGTAAGCCAACTGCTTGCGGTATTCATCCCACATGTAGCCGCCGGCAAGCACCTGATCGGGACCCGCGAAAGTCACCGCATTCACGCCGTGATCGATTTTGATCGGCGTGTAAATGGCCGGGCCTGTCACCATGGCGTAGACCTGTTCCGGAACGCCGGCGGTGATCCATTGCTCGGAGTCTACTTTGCAGCGCACCAAAGCGCCATGCAGGCTGGTGGGCAGTTCGCCTTCCGGCTGTATGGCGCGGTCCAGATCGGCTTCCTTCTCGAAGAGCTTGCCCGGCACGCGAGCCCCCGGTTCCTGGGTGGCAACGGCCGCCTTGGACGCTTCGCCGGGCTTCGATTCCTGCTGAATGGGAAGCAGGCCGGTGCGCGTGTCCGCCAGAAACTGAGTCGCGGTGCCGAGACCGATCAGCGTGCCACCATCGGCCACCCACTGCTTCAGCCGCGCGACGCCCGCGGTGCCCAGCACGCCCGCATAGCCGCCATCCTGCGGACTCGCTTCGGGAAGGATGATGACTTGAAATTGAGAGAGATCCGCGCCGCCCAGTTGCGCGGTGCGTACGGGAGTTACGGGATAGCCGAACTGCCGCTCCAGCACGAACCGCGTCTGGCCCGCGGAGTTGCCGGAAGTGGGCCTGTCCCATGCCAGCGCGATGTTTGGCTTCTTCAGGAACGGCGTGTAGCGGCCTCCGAAATCCGAACCCGCGTCCACCCATGTGGTACCTGTTGCCACAACTTCCACGCCATTTTCCGAAGCGAGTTTTGCCATCACCGTGTGAACCTTTTCCGGATTTTCCAGCACCGGAACAATCACGGTTCCGGGCCGGTATTCGCGAGTTCCCTGCGTGAACGATCTATCCGCGCCATACATGCGCAAGCCTTCGCGAAGTGCGCCAGTCATGACGCGGGCCGCCCCCGCGGTGCCCCACGGCACCAGATAGGCGACAGTGGCTTTGCCTCCCGTGATACCCCCGTGCAATGGCTCGCCGAACTTCACCGCAACGCGCTCCACCGCGGACGGGGAGCCCACAGGCACGGCTTCCACGTTGAGTTGCAGGGGGATGCTCCATGCGGTCACATCGTAAATTTGGCTCGGCAACCGGCGCTTCCGGCGATCTTCTTCCGCCTTCAGAAAGGCGTCATCCATCACGGTGTTCGCATCCAGCAGGTTCTTCGCGCGGCGCTTGGCCGGCTGCGTCAACGGCACCAGATAGCTTCCCGCCGGATACTGTTTGCCCTCCATGGTGAAAGCGGCTTTGGCACGCTCCACCTCCACGCCTTGTTCCAGCAGAAGCTGCGCCAGCTTGTCCACTTCCGATGTGTTGCCACGCCAGGGAAGAATGTATTCGCGAACCGGCCCGGCCGTGCCTTCCGCGACTGCTGTCTTTCCATATCGATAAAAGTTATTCAGCAGGTCGTCATGATGCACGGAGGAAGTTTCCGCTGTCACGAGAGACGAAACAAAGTGACGGCGCACGGTATCGCGGTAAGTGATGACGCTCTCATTCGATTTCTTCACCAGCAAGCCGCGCGTGGAGCCGTTCTCAAATGTCATGGCGATTGCGCCCATGTAGATAGGCCAGCTATCGCCGTAGCCGGGATAGAACGCGTCGTAAGTGTCGCGCGTGAAGTAAGGGAAGCCGAAGCGGTCGAAGTACTTGGCATTGGCCTTGCCAATGTCGAATTGATAGTCGGCCTGCCACTTAGTCATGTTGGGGTTGAAGGGGTTGGCGGGCGGCGCGAAATAGTAAGTGGAATCGGTTCCCATCTCATGCAGATCCACCACCACTTGCGGATGCCAGGCCAGCATCGCGGCCACGCGGCCCTTTGTTTCGGGTTGCGTCATGGCCACCCAATCGCGATTCATATCGAAGTAGTAATGATTGGTGCGGCCGCCGGGCCATGGCTCGGAATGTTCGGCGGCGAGTGGGTTCGCATCCGGCTCTAAACCCAATCCGGCTTCGAAGCTGTGAACGAAGCGGTCGCGGCCATCGGGATTTTGGATGGGATCGATGATGACCACCGTGTTCGCAAGAATCGCGTTCACGGTCTTATCGTTGCGGGCGGCCAGCAGATGGTACGCCGTTTGAAGCGCGGCATCGGAAGAAGAAATCTCATTTCCGTGTACGCCATATTCCAGCCATACGATCACGGGCAAAGAGCGCACACGCTCCGTGACCGCATTTTCATTGGTCTTCCGGGGGTCGGCCAATTTCGCGAGACCATCCTTCACTTCCGGAAGTCTGCGGATATTCGCTTCCGAACCGATGGCGGCATAGATCAGTTTTCGCCCTTCCCAGGTGTGCCCGTATTCGAACAATTTCATGCGGCGCGGTTCGGCCTGCGCCAGAGCTTCGAAATATTGCACGATGGCCGCGTGCGGAGAAATGCGGTCGCCGATATCGTAGCCGGCCACCTTCCGGAGTGTGGGGACGGCGGGGTCGTACGATGTTCCGGGCCAGTATTCGAATTTGGATTGGGCGAGCAGAGGAACGGAAAGGAAGAAGAGAGCGGCAACACGGATCATCAATTGATTACTATCACGTGAGGCCACTCTTCCGCGCGATGCAGACGAAATCCAACACCGAACAGATTAGTGAGAGGTTTGACAACGATGTGGAGCGCTTTTCGAACCTGGATACAGGCCAGACCGCGACTGTGGATGCCGCGCTGTCGCTGAACCTGATTGCCCAAGCTGCCGCCCTGACAACTCCAGATGCTCAATCGGTTCTGGATTTGGGATGCGGCGCGGGGAATTTTACGCTCAAGCTTCTGGAACGAATGCCGCACCTTTCCTGCACGCTGGTGGATTTGAGTATTCCCATGCTGGAACGCGCGCGCAGCCGCATTCGCGACAGGTCCACCGCGGTGCAAGGCGATTTGCGTACCCTGGATTTAGGAGAGGAACAGCACGACATCATCCTGGCCGCCGCGGTACTGCATCACCTGCGCTCAACCGAGGAGTGGAGCGCGGTATGCGGCAAACTGTTCCGGGCCTTGCGGCCGGGTGGCTCACTCTGGATTTTCGATCTGGTGGCGCACGAAATCGTCCCGGTTCAGAGTCTGCTTTGGGATCGATATGGCGAGTATCTGACAGCGTTCAAAGGCCCGGAATACCGGGACCAAGTGTTCCGTTACATTGATGAAGAAGACTCGCCGGTTCCGGTCACCAGGCAGTGCGAGTTATTGCGCGCGGCCGGGTTCGCGGAAATTGACATCCTGCACAAGAACACCTGTTTCGCGGCGTTGGGCGCGAGGAAACTTAATTGAGGGCCCACTACGGACCTCCATCGTGTGCGGGCGAAACGTGTCGGATTCAAAGATCTCCACCCACTGGCCGTCCGCTGTCCACTTTGCCACGGAGCGCATGTGCAACAGACTGACGATCTCCGCCGAAGACGCTTGCGGCTGATAGCTGTAGTAAGTCTCCAGCAGTCTGCGAATCAGGCCGCGTTCCAGAATATGCAGCGGGTCCCACGTGGTGGAGTAGACTACCAGCACATCCGGCGGCTGTTGCTGAAGCGTGCGCAGCGTAGGGAGCGTGTAGTCATCGATGTCGCGAACTTTCACCGGATGAGTGACATATCCGAAATCGGGCCGTCGAAGCGCCCCGGCCAAGGGAAACATGGTGGCAACCGTTGCGCCCACATATTGGTTCTCAACGTAACCGGCAGCGCGCTGGTCCAGTGTGACGAACTGCGCGAAGCTCAGGTTGTTCTCCCAGGGAAATGGATACAGCGGATTGATAAAGTTCGCCAGCACAAGCATCGCCACTAGAGCGGCCATGCCGGCTAAGCGCCACTTGAACGGCACCATGGCCAGAGCCGTCGCGAAGGCGATATACAGCAGCGGCAGCAGCGGCATGAGGTAACGTTCCAGCACGGCACCGCCGAAAATGCTGATCAGCAAAATATGGGCGATGGCGAAGACGCCTGCAATGGCCCAGGGACGTGTGCGGAACAAGCCGCTCTTGCGCCATGCATAGACGATGGCTAGCGCGCCCACCCAATGGCCGGTGCCCATGAACAAGTAATAGAAGCGCCTCACCAGTGCCAGTGCGAACCGCACCGGATGAAGAGTATAGATCAGGTTGTATTGTTCGAATGAAGCGTTGCCTCCCCAATGACCGGTTACGCGATGCAACGCCCAAAGCCAACTGGCGAGCGGCAGCAGCGGCGCGGTGAATAGCAGAGCTTCACGCCACCGGCGCTCCCACAGCAGCCAGGCTCCGAAGACCGCCGGCAGCACCAAGCCCGTTTCTTTGGCCAGCACCAACGCGACGCATGCCAGTGCCGCACCGCGCATGCGGTCTTGCAGAAACAAGAGAAGGGCCAATACTGAAAACACCATGGCGGGCATATCGAGTTGCGCCATCATGGCCTGCGCGACGAACAGCGGCGACAACACCAGGAACATCAGCGCGCCGAACGCGGGAAAACCCGGCACGCCTTTGCCGAGTTCAACGGCAAGCAGAAACGAAAAGTACGCGCCCGCCGAAGCCATCAGCAGCATGGCGATTCGCGTAGCCGGTATGGAATATCCGGTAATGTGCCAAAAGGCGGCCAGGTACGCCATCACGCCCGGTGGATGCACGTTGGGGATGGTGGAGTACGGCACCCACGCGCCGGTCTGGAACAGGTCTAAAGAGGCGGGCACGAACTGCCCCAGTTCATCCCAGTAGAAGGGAAGCCGGAACAGCGGTGCATGCGTGAGAAATACAACAACTGTGATGACGCTGAAGAAGAACAGGTAAACCGCGGGACGAATGGGCCGCGCTCCGGCTTCCACCGTTTACTGCACCAGTCCCGCGCCGCCTTGCGGTTCGAGTACAATTTCGCCGAACGCCGCCTCATACTGGCTCACGTTTTGCCCCAGCACATTCAGCAGCGCCTTGGCCTGCTGCGGACTCACGTAGATGCCTTGAAAATTCTGGATGGCGACGCGGTCTGGCGCGGTCTGAGTGACCAGGCCGAACATCAGGAAGAAATCCCAAAGGTTCACGCGGATCTGTACGCTGTTGGCGTAGCTTTCGCGATACTCCGGAGTTTTCTCCAATTGGATGTTCGTGGGAACTTGATTCATATCCTCTAGTCTACGGTCTTGTTACGCTGAAAGTTGCATCCGGATCACATCCTGGCCCGCATCGTCCGGCGGAAGCACGAAGAGTTGCTGGCGCAAGTGGTGTCTCGGCAGCACTTGGAAGAATTAGCGCACGCGCAAGTCCGTCGTTCGTTCAAGAACGCGCTTACCGCGCGGAAGCCCGCCATCATTGCGGAGATCAAGAAGGCTTCGCCCAGCCGCGGCTTGCTGGCTAAAAATTTCGAACCGGCGCGGACGGCGTGCCAATACGAAGAAGGCGGTGCGGCGGCGCTTTCCGTTTTGACGGATCGCGATTTTTTTCAGGGCGATCTTCGCGATCTGCAAGCCGCGCGGAATGCGACCGGGCTGCCAGTGCTTCGCAAAGATTTCACGGTGGACAAATACCAGATTTTGGAAGCTGCCGCCCATGGCGCGGATGCCATCCTGCTGATCGCCGCGATTCTGGATGTTCACGAACTTCGCGCCTTTCGCGAATACGCGGCATCGTACAGGATGGATACGCTGGTGGAAGTGCACGACGAAGGGGAATTGGAGATAGCCGTGGCAAGCGGCGCGGAAATCATCGGCGTGAATAATCGTGACCTGCGCACATTCGAAGTGAGCCTTGAGGTTTCGCGCCGCTTGGCTCCGATGATTCCGGAAGGCGTGGTTCGCGTGGCGGAGAGCGGAATTTTCGGGCGTGAAGATATCCTCCAGCTTCACGAATATGACGCGTTTCTTGTGGGCGAATCGCTGATGCGCGCAAGCGACCCCGCAAATGCGCTGCTGGCTTTATGTTCGTGAAGATTTGCGGGCTTACCAATTTGGAAGACACGCTGGCCGCCGCTGACGCGGGAGCACAGGCGGGGGGTTTTAACTTTGTGCCCGCGAGCCCGCGCTATATCGAGGAGAACTCTCTCGCGGAATGGATCGACCGTGTGCCTGCTCACGTTTGGAAAGTAGGAGTCTTCGCGAATGAACCCAAGGCGCGCGTGAAGGCGATGTGCGAGCGGCTGGGCCTTGAAGTAGCGCAGTTGCATGGCAGCGAATCGCCGGCGGAAATTCCATCGCGCATTCGTGTGTGGAAAGCGGCGCGCATTCGTCCCGGCTTCGACCCCGCTTCGCTGGACGCTTTTGAAACCGAGGCGCTGCTGCTGGACGGGCCCGCTTCTGGCGTGACTTTCAATTGGTCCGCCATCCGCCTGAAGGGCCGCAAGCTGATACTGGCGGGCGGTCTTGACGCGAACAATGTTTGCGAAGCGATTCGCGTGACGCAGCCCTGGGGCGTGGATGTGTGCAGCCGCATTGAAGCGTCGCCCGGCAGGAAAGACAAAAAATCGATGACACAGTTTATTGAAACGGCACTCTCATGTTGACTTCCGAACCCACAGCTTCAGGACACTTCGGGCCTTACGGCGGCCGGTTCGTGCCGGAAGTGTTGATGTCGCCCCTGGAAGAACTGGAACGCACGTTCGAAGAAGCGCGGCGCGACCCGGAGTTCCATCGCGAACTCGATGGCCTGCTCCATAACTATGCGGGTCGCCCCACGCCACTCTATTTCGCGCAACGTCTGACGGAGCAACTGGGCGGCGCGAAAATTTACCTGAAGCGCGAAGACTTATTGCATACTGGCGCGCACAAGATCAACAACTGTTTGGGGCAGGCGCTGCTGGCGCGAAGGATGGGCAAGCGCAGGATCATCGCCGAGACCGGAGCCGGGCAGCATGGTGTCGCCACTGCCACCGTTTGCGCGCTGTTTGGATTCGATTGCACGGTCTATATGGGTGAGGAGGACATGCGCCGACAGCGCTTGAATGTCTTCCGGATGCGCTTGTTGGGCGCGAAGGTGGTGAGCGTAACGAATGGCAGCCGCACGCTCAAAGATGCCATCAGTGAGGCCATGCGCGATTGGGTCACCAACGTGGCCGATACGCATTACCTGCTGGGTTCCGCGCTGGGCTCTCACCCTTACCCTTTGATGGTTCGCGAATTTCATCGCGTGATGGGAGTGGAAGCGCGCGAGCAGATTCTAAAGGCCGAAGGCCGGCTGCCCGATGCTGTGTTCGCCTGCGTGGGCGGCGGCAGCAATGCGATCGGCATCTTTCATCCGTTTGTCGCGGATGCCGGCGTGCGTCTGGTGGGCATAGAAGGCGGCGGCACGGGCAAGCGCTTGGGCGAACATGCGGCGCGTTTTAATGGCGGTTCGCCGGGCGTTCTGCAAGGGGCGTACAGCTATTTGCTGCAGGATGACGATGGCCAGGTGTCGCTCACGCAATCCATCTCCGCCGGTTTGGATTACGCCATGGTAGGCCCCGAACACGCCAACTTGTATGACCAGAAGCGGGCGGAATACACAGATTGCTCCGATGCCGATGCGCTTACCGCGGCGGTGCGGCTCAGTCGTACGGAAGGAATCATACCGGCGCTTGAAAGCTCGCATGCGGTGGCGGAAGCTATCCGTCAGGCTCCCGAAGCGAAGGGCAAAATATTCATTGTGAATGTCTCTGGGCGTGGCGATAAGGATATCGATATCTACCGCGAACGCCTTCCCGAGTTGGACTCGCTGTGACGCGCATTGCCGCGCTGTTCGAAAGGCTGAAGCGCGAAAACCGCAAGGCCTTGATTACCTACATTACGGCTGGCGATCCCGCGCCGGATCGTACCGCCGGCTTGGTACGCGCGCTGGAACGAGGCGGTGCCGATCTGATTGAACTCGGTGTGCCGTTTTCGGACCCAGTAGCCGATGGGCCCGTGATTCAGCGCGCCGGAGACCGTGCGTTGCGCGCGGGCACCAACCTGAAGCGCGTGCTGGAAATTGCGCGAGAGGTGCGAAGCGGATCGGAGATCCCGCTGCTGCTGTTCACTTACCTGAACCCGGTTCTTCGCTATGGCCTTGAACGGCTTGCGGCGGATGCGAAGGCAGCCGGAATCGATGGCGTGCTGCTGACGGATGTGAGTGTGGAAGAAGCGGGCGAGTTCACGCGCATTCTGCAAGCCGCCGGACTCGATACGGTATTTCTCGCCGCGCCCACCAGTTCGCCGCGCAGGCTGAAGCTGATTGCTGAATATTCAAGTGGCTTCATCTATCTGGTTTCGCGCCTGGGCGTGACCGGTGAACAGCAGTCCGTTTCGGCAGCGGTCGCGCCGCTGGTGGAGGCAATGCGCGCGCACACCGCGTTGCCGCTCGCTGTTGGGTTCGGCGTCTCGCGGCCGGAGCACGTGGCTGAGTTGGGCCGTCAAGCGGAAGGCGTGGTGGTGGGCAGCGCGCTCATGAGCCTGATTGAAAAGAATCCTTCGGAAGAGGCTCTGGAAGCGTTCACGCGCAGTCTGAAAAGCGGATTCGGCCTTTGCGATTAAAGTAGAAGGTTCATGACTGCCGAAGCCGCGCACCAAGCACTGAGCTCCTGCCGCGATCGTATCGACGAGGTGGACCGCCGTCTGCTCGAATTATTGAATGAGCGCACTCGCGCGGTTCAGGAAATCGGACGGATCAAGAAGGAAGCGCAACTGCCTGTCTATGAGCCTCGCCGCGAAGACCAGGTGTTTCAAAACATTTCCGAACACAACGCCGGGCCTCTCACAACGGAGGCGGCTCGGCGCGTGTTCGAACGCATCATAGATGAAATGCGAAAAATTCAGCGGGAACGAATGGAAGACGAAGCATGCTTGTAGTAATGGAAGAGGGCGCTCCTGAAGCGCGGATTCAAAAAGTAATCGATCGCTTGATCTCGCTGGGTTTCGATGTTCATCGGTCCACGGGCGTGGTGCATACCGTTCTAGGCGGCGTGGGCGGGTCGCCTGATTTCGACGTTGCCAGCTTCGCCGTGATGGAGGGCGTGAAGGAAGCGCATCGCATCGCGTCGCCCTATAAGCTGGCCAGCCGAAGCTTCAGGCCGGGTGGCACCACCATACGCATCAAGGATGTGGAGATAGGCGGCAGCCGCATTGTTGTGATGGCAGGCCCGTGCAGCGTGGAGGGCCGCGATCAGATTGAGCGCGATGCGGCGATTGTGGCCGAAGCCGGCGCGCAAGTGATTCGCGGGGGAGCGTTCAAGCCCCGCAGTTCGCCGTATAGTTTTCAGGGCATGGGTGAAGAGGGCTTGGCGCTGATGCGCGAGGCGGCGGACCGCAACGGCCTGCTGGTGATCAGCGAAGTGATGGAGATCTCACAGATTCCGCTGCTGGTGCGCTATTCCGACATTCTGCAAGTGGGCGCGCGGAATATGCAGAACTTCAATCTGTTGCGCGAACTAGGCAAGCAGCGCACAGCGGTGCTTCTGAAGCGCGGCATCGCGGCCACGATTGAGGAGGTGCTGCTATCTGCTGAATACATCCTTTCGGGCGGCAATTACGATGTGATGCTGTGCGAGCGCGGTATCCGGACGTTCGAAACTTACACCCGAAATACGTTCGATCTCTCCGCCATTCCCGTGCTTCAGAAACTTTCGCATCTGCCCGTGATTGCGGACCCCTCGCATGGTACGGGGCGGCGAGATCTGGTGCCCTCCATGGCGCGCGCGGCGGTGGCGGCGGGCGCTGATGGGTTGCTGATGGAGATGCATCACGATCCCGATCATGCCGTGAGCGATGGCGCTCAATCGTTATTCCCGGCGCAGTTCAGCGACCTGATGCTTCAGCTTCGCAAGATTGCTCAAGCGGTCGACCGTACGCTGTGAACAACGTTGTTATTGTCGGCGTCGGGCTGATTGGCGGATCGTTCGCGCTGGCGATTCGCAAGGCCGGATTTAACGGCACTATCACGGGCGTGAGCTCCGCCGCGGCGACGGATGAAGCGCTCGCACACGGTGTGATCGATCACGCTGCTTCGCTCGAAGAAGCCATTCCCGAAGCCGATCTGATCTATCTTGCCCAGCCGATCGGGCGCATCCTGCATTCGCTGGCTCTGGTGGATCGGCATGCGAAGCCGGGCGCGTTGATTACCGATGCGGGCAGCACAAAGCAGGCCATCGTGACGGAAGCGGCGCGGTCTGTTCACAACGCTCGTTTTCTCGGAGGGCATCCGCTTGCCGGGAAAGAAACACGCGGTGCGGCGGCGGCAGATGCAGACCTGTTTCGCGGCCGGCCCTATGTGCTGACACCGGCCGACCCCGCGCAAGTGCACCCTGAATTTTTGGCCATGTTGCATGCCATCGGTGCGCGCCCACTGATGATGGGTGCCGCTGAACATGACCGTCTGGTGGCGGCGAGTTCGCACTTGCCGCAACTGGCATCCACCGCGCTTGCTTCCACTTTGAGGGGTGAGTTTCCGGAATCGGCACAGGTGGCGGGGCCCGGATTGCTCGATGCCACGCGGCTCGCGCTGAGTTCTTATGACCTGTGGCGCGATATCGTGTCCACCAACACAGTGGCGATTGAAGAAGCGCTCAGCGCCTATATTCAGAAGCTGGAACACATTCGTGAGAACCTGCGCACGCGCCAACTGCGGGATGAATTCCTGCAAGGCGCGCAGTTCGCAAAGAGCCTTCGTGACTGAGATGTAAAGCGTGTAAGCGGCGCGGGGAACTCATGCGGTCCACCGCGCCACTCGTTTTTACCGCAGCGATTTCGCGGTGGCGTTCGTCACGCCCAGGCGCGAGGCGAACATTCCGCTCTTTTCCTCCAGACGAATCAAGCGATGGCTCGGCTCGCCGATCATGTTCACTTCGGTCAGCGAATACTGGCCGTTCACTTTATCGAACTTGACTGACGCGCCGTCGAAGGAGGCCGCACCCGGCTCCGGATTGGTAAGCACCACAATGGCCTTGTGAAGCTCCACGCAACTGATGTGCAACACGCCAGCGCGATCTTCCGTGAAGTTATACGTGCCCGCGGGAAGCGTAGTGACGCCGGCAACGAAATCGAAAGGCACCTTGACCGATACCCTTCCGCTGACCTGTGCGAAGCCTTGAGAAGCCGAGAGCGCGAGCGCCGCGGCGGAGATTAAAGACAGTTTTACCGTTGTGAAGTTCATTTGAATTTCTCCTGAGTTGAATTGGTTTGCGAATTCGTGGTGCGCATCACTGGAGCGCGCCTGCCGGCGGAAAACTCTCGCGGGCAAAACTCGTAGCTCAAGTAAGATCGATTCGCTGTTGAGATTTCTCTGCGGAGAGAAAAGGATTTGGGACACAGACTTGTTGCAGCCGGGTTTCCCGGTGGGCTGCCTTGTGTACCTGAACCCAAGGTAAGCGGCTTCGAAACAGAATGCCAATCAATGTTTTCTATGCGGTGAATTGTGTCGTGTCTGTTACCCTGAATTTTCCAACTCATGAACCCGTTCGAACTCACGCGAGCGCTTGTCGATATCGACTCCATCACGCCCAATGAAGAGCGAGTGGGCCTGTTTCTGTTCGACTACCTGCGTAAACTGGCGCGCGAACATGGAGGCGAAGTGGAGCGCATGGATGTGGAACCGGGCCGGTTCAATGTGTTCGCGCGCTTCGGCAACCCTACCGTGACTTTTTCGACGCACATGGATACAGTGCCGCCGTTTTTCCCTTCGCGCGAGGATGATGATTTTATCTGGGGCCGCGCCGCGTGCGATACCAAAGGCATCATCGCGTCCATGATTTTCGCCGTGC
Source organism: Bryobacterales bacterium (assembly GCA_038229155.1). GTDB lineage: Bacteria > Acidobacteriota > Terriglobia > Bryobacterales > Bryobacteraceae > JALYXI01. Next base: position 17,155 of record JBBROT010000018.1, read on the forward strand.
GCCAACTGCTTGCCGAGGGCCTGCGCGATCTGGGGCTGCTGTTCGTGGTCGGCGAGGAGCGCAATAGCGCCGGTGCCTATGATGCCGCTAAAAATCCGCGCGGCTCAAAGTTCCTGATCAACGGCGAGCCCACTGAGAACAAGCTTGCCATCGGTTCGAAAGGCGCGCTGCGCTATGCCATTGTGTCGAAGGGAAAGATGGCGCACTCCGCTTATCCGGAACTGGGCGATTCGGCGGTGAATAAGCTGCTTGATGTTTTAACTTCCATACGCGCGATTGAAATGCCAACAGATGAGCTGCTGGGAACGGCAACGCTGAATATCGGAATCATCAGCGGCGGGCGCGCACCGAACGTGATACCAGACGAAGCCCGCGCGGAACTAATGATCCGGCTGGTGGGAAATTCCAGTTCGCTGAAGACTGCTGTGAAAGCCTGTGAACGGCCCGGTGTGGAAGCCGATGAAGTGCTTGAAATTCCGGCGCTGCGGCTCGGCACGCTCTCCGGCTTTGAAACCACGGTGGTGGCATATACAAGCGACATCCCGGCGTTCGCGGGAGCGTGGGGCCAGCCCTTTCTTCTTGGACCCGGCAGCATTCACGTGGCGCATACGCTGGAAGAATTCATCCCCAAGCGCGAAATTACGGAAGCGATCGAACTGTATGCCGGGATTGCGAAACGCCTTCAGAACTCATGAGTCAACAACAGATTGAAGTAGGTATTCTGGGTGCCACCGGAATGGTGGGCCAGCATTTTATTAAGTTTCTACAGAACCATCCGTGGTTTCGTTTGACGTGGCTCGGTGCTAGCGAACGGTCCGCCGGCAAGCGTTATCAGGATGCGGCCACATGGCATCTGAATGGCGAAACGCCGGCGGATGTGGCCCAGCTCACCGTTCAGGAAGCGAAGCCGGGCAATGCGCCGAAGCTGCTCTTTTCCGCGATGGACGCGTCCGTGGCAACCGAGATCGAGCGGGCGTTCGCGGCGGCGGGCCACATGATTGTTTCGAATTCGCGCAACCACCGTATGGAGCCGGATGTTCCTTTGCTGGTGCCGGAAGTGAATGCCGATCATCTGGCTTTGTTGAGCACACAGAAAGCAAGAGGGTGGAAGGGCGGCATCGTCACCAATCCCAATTGCTCCACCGTGGTGCTGGCGATGGCGCTTGCGCCGCTGCGGCAATTTGGCATTGAGCGCGTGATGGTCACCACCATGCAGGCTCTTTCCGGTGCCGGTTATCCGGGCGTATCGTCCATCGATTCCACCGCCAACGTGGTTCCCTACATCGGCGGCGAGGAAGAAAAGATGGAGCAGGAAACCCAGAAGATTCTCGGCGCGCTCACGGGCTCCTGTGTGCAGCCGCTAGCCGCGCACGTAAGCGCGCAATGCAACCGCGTGCCAGTCCTCGATGGACACACCATCGCCGTTTCGGTGGAACTCAGCGAAAAGCCGTCTTTGGATCAGGTTCGCGACGCGTGGGAGTTGTTCCGCGGCTTGCCACAGCAGCGCAACCTGCCTGGCGCACCCGCTCAGCCGATCCAA
>JBBROT010000019.1:0-18409 GCA_038229155.1 Bryobacterales bacterium
AGAGATAATAGAGAGTATGCTTTCGAAGTATTGGCTAGGCAGTGCCACGTTTGCTCTCACCTCACTTCTCTCCGCGGCGGAAGCACCCAAGGTCCGCGTCATCGAAGAGATTGTCGCGAAAGTCAACAATGACATCATTACGCGCGGGGAGCTGGAACATACCCGTCAGCAACTCGAAGCCGAACTGAAACAGCAGAAGAGCCTCTCCGGAGAACCTCTCGCGGTGGAATTACGGAAGCACGAGGCGGACGCTCTTCGCGATCAGATCGATCAGCTATTGCTGGTGCAGCGCGCCAAAGATCTGAGCATCAATGTGGACCCCGATGTCACGCGGCGTCTGGCGGAGATCCAGGTGGAGAGCAAGATTTCAGACCCCGACAAGTTTCACGAATGGGTGAGGCAACAATCCGGCGGCCAGAGCTTTGAAGATGTGAAGCTGCAGATGAAGAATCAGATATCGACGCAGCGAGTGATCGGCCAGGAAGTAGGTTCGAAAATTGCGGTGCCGCAAGCCGAGATTCAGAAATACTACGACGCACACAAGTCTGAGTTCGTGCGCGAAGAGATGGTGTTCCTGCGTGAGATCCTGATCGCGCCCACGGACAAGACTCCCGCGGGATGGGCCGCTGCCGAGAAGAAAGCCAAAGACGTGCAAGCCCGCGCGCGCAAGGGTGAAAAGTTTTCGCAGTTGGCCCGCGATTATTCGGCCGCGGAAAGCGCCAAGAGCGATGGCGAACTCGGTTCCTTCAAGAAGGGCCAGCTTCGCAAAGAGATTGAAGACGTGGTCTTCAAACAGAACAAGGGGTACGTGACGGACCTTGTGAAGACCGATAATGGCTTCGTTTTTCTGAAAGTGGAAGAGCGCTACGCGGCTGGCCAGGCCGCTCTCGAAGATGTGAAGAATGAAGTGATGGAGCGCCTGTACACGCCGCGCATGCAGCCCGCCCTGCGCACCTACCTCACTAAGCTGCGCGAGGATGCGTTCCTTGAAATTCGCGGCGGCTATGTCGATTCGGGTGCCGCGGCAGGCAAGGATACTTCCTGGAAAGATCCCGCCACGCTGAAGCCCGAAACCACAACCAAGGAAGAGGTGGCCTCGCGAAAACGGAAGCGCCTTCTGGGGATTGTGCCGCGCGGTTCCAGTAAGATCAATACGAAGTTACCGCCGCCCACGCCTACAGTTACTCCCGTGCCGCCCGCGCCACAGCCGCAATGAAGTCTCCTTTCGTGAATGAGCTGGTTCTCAATCAACCTGTTACTGCCTGCTTCTTAGTTCATTCGAAAGAGGTCAGGGAAAAGAAAACCGGCGAACCGTATCTTTCGCTGATGCTGGGCGATAAGACCGGCAAGATTGATGCGAAGATGTGGGACAACGTCGCCGAAGTGCTGGAAGCCTTCGACCGTGACAGCTTTATCAAAGTGAAAGCTTCCATGCAGTTGCACATGAATCGCCCGCAGCTCACCATTCACAAGCTGCGGCTGATGCCCGATCAAGAAGTGGATTTCGCCGACTTCTTCCCCGCCACTCTGCGCAACGTGGATGAGATGTGGGCCGATCTCCGCGGCATTGTGTCGCGCGTGAAGAACGCCGATATCAAAGCGCTGCTGGATGCGCTTCTGGACGACCCCGAAATCGCGCGCCGCTACCGGCAGGCACCCGCCGCGAAGACGATTCACCATGCATTTCTGGGCGGCCTGCTGGAGCACGTGCTCTCGCTGGCGAACCTTTGCCTCGCGACAGCCCAGCATTACCCCATCATCGATCTGGACTTGATGATTGCGGGTGCCGTGATTCATGACATGGGGAAGATTCACGAACTGAGTTACGAACGTGGCTTCTCCTACACCACCCAAGGCCAGCTCCTGGGTCACATGATGATTGCGCTGCGCATGATGGGAGACAAGATCGCCAAGCTGCCCGATTTTCCCGAGCCCATTCGAACGCTGCTGGAGCACATGATCATCAGCCACCATGGCCATTTGGAATTCGGCTCCCCGAAGCTGCCGCAGTTTCCCGAAGCGCTCCTGCTGCATCACCTGGACGATATGGATTCCAAGATGGAGTGCATGCGCCAGTTGATCGAGGGGGATCGCCAGGTGGATGGCTGCTTCACGGCATACAACTCCACACTGGAACGCGTGGTGCTGAAGAAGGCGCGCTATCTGGAGCCGAAGGTGCCGGTGCCTGAGGCCCTAACCGCGCCGTCATTGCCACCGTCGTCACAGCCACCAGCGCCACCAACCCAACACGCACCGCTCACCGCTTCACCTTTCGCCGCGGCTCTGCAAACGGCGCTCGCGGGCGCGGTCGCCAGAATCGATTGACTCGCATCCTGATCCGCGCCACAAACTGGATCGGCGACGCGGTCATGTCGATGCCCGCCATCCGCGCTCTTCACGCGCGCCATCCCGAAGCGGAGCTTACCGTGCTGGCGCGCCCGTGGGTCGCCGGATTGTATGCGCGGGAATCCGCCATCTCCCGCATGATTCCGTACACGCCCCGTGCGGGAAGGCAGGATCTGGGTGCCAAGTGGCGCGCCGCTCAAGCACTCCGGCGCGAACGCTTCGATTGCGCCATCCTGCTGCAGAACGCTTTTGAAGCCGCCGCCGTGGCGCGATTGGCCGGCATCCCGCGCATCGTTGGATACAACCGCGATGGCCGCGGCTGGCTCTTGAGTGACGCCGTGCCCGTTCCCAAGCCGGGCGAATTGCCGCGTCACGAACGGTTTTATTATCTGGAACTGCTGCGACGCGCCGGCATGATCGATGGGTTGCCGGACGATGCTCCCATCAGGCTGGAAGGTCTGGCCGCCGCTGCTGAAAGCGGACGCGCTCACTTTGCGAGGCTCGGCATCGCGGGGCCGGGCATTGCGGGGCCAGTCATCGGTGTGAGCCCCGGCGCCGCTTACGGCAACGCGAAACGTTGGCTGCCGGAGCGTTTTGCCGAATCCGCGCGCGCCATTGCCGGCCCGCTTGACGCGTCCATTCTTGTCTTCGGGTCGGAAGCCGAGCGGCCGCTCTGCGAAGCGGTGGCTCAGCAAGCGCGCGGTATCAATCTTGCGGGCAAAACAACGCTGCCTGAATTCATCGATATGACCGCCGCCTGCGCTCTTTTCCTGACCAACGATTCCGGCGCGATGCATATCGCCTCTGCCGCCGGTATCCCCACCGTGACCGTCTTCGGGGCCACGGACGACACCACCACGGGGCCTACCGGAGACCGCGCCCGCATCGTGCGGCACAATGTCGAATGCAGCCCTTGCCTGCTGCGCGAATGCCCCATCGATCATCGCTGCATGACGGGAGTAACGACGGAGCGCGTGGTGGCGGAAGCGTCATCTCTACTGGCGGGTGTCCACTAAAATGGACACGCGCTCAAAAATCGTCAGCCTGGAAGAAGCCGCCGCGCGCGCGTCCGGCACCGGCACCACGGTTCTCCTTTCGCACTTCGATGTACTGACCGCCGAGCGTGTCCGTCAGGTGAAAACACTCGCGCTCGATGCCGGTCTGATGATTGCCGTGATATCGGAAGTGCCCGGTTCGCTGCTGCCGGTCGCGGCGAGAGCGGAACTGGCGGCTTCGCTAGCCATGGTGGATCTGGTGGTGATCACCGAAGAACCCCTCGCTCACTTCCCGGCAGCACGCTTCGTGGACGATCGCGAAATGGACAGCGCGCGCACCACGCGCCTGACCGAGCACGTTCAGCAAAGGAGCCGTGAAGCCGGTGAGTAATTCGCTCTCCGCGCAGGTGGAAAATATTCTGGTGGTGCGCTTGGGCGCGATGGGCGACGTGCTGCACGCGCTGCCCGCCGCCGCCTCGCTCAAACACAATTTCCCCGCCTCCCGCCTGACCTGGATTGTGGACGCGCCGTGGGCTCCGCTACTGACGGACAACCCGTTTGTCGATCGCGTGATCTGTGTCGATCGGAAGCATCCGCGTACGTGGTGGCACACGCGGCGCGCTCTCCACCAAAGCCGCTATTCGCTGGCGGTGGATTTTCAGGGCTTGCTCAAATCCGCGGTTGTTGCCACGCTGGCCCGGCCGGAGCGCATCATCGGTTTCAGCCGCTCTGAGGTGCGGGAGCGCGCCGCCGCGTTCTTCTATTCGCAAGCCGTGCAAGCGGGCGTGGCGCATGCGGTAGACCGCAATCTCGCTCTCGCTCAAGCCGCCGGCGCGGTGAGCCTGCTTCGTCAATTCCCCCTCCCCCCCGGCGCTCCGGAAGGGGACCTGCCGGCCGATGGCTTCGTCCTGGCAAGCCCGCTAGCCGGGTGGGTGAGCAAACAATGGCCGCTGGAACATTACGCGGCGCTAGCCGGCATGCTGCAACGGGAACTGGGCCTTCCGCTGGTAGTGAACGGCCCACCGTCGTCACTGGCCATGCTTCAATCTATCCCAGGGGCGATTGTTCACGTGAGCGGCATGGAAGGGCTGATCGATGCCACGCGCCGCGCCACAGCCGTCATCGGAGTCGATTCCGGCCCCATGCATTTGGCGGCGGCATTGAACAAGCCGGGCATTGCCATCTTCGGGCCCACCGACCCCGCGCGCAACGGCCCTTATGGCGGTAGTCTGCATGTTCTGTCGCACCCAAGCGCCGTGCCAAAGCTGCAACGCGCCGATGGCCGCAGCGGCGCATACGTGCGCGGAACAGAAATCGACCCCGCCATGTGGGCCATTACTCCGGAAGGCGCGCTGGCAAGCTTGAAAACGCAAGTAGTATGTCTGGCGTGACGTTCCCCAAGGCTTATGCCGACCGCGTGGCGAAGCTGCGAGTTTCCGCCGGCTTCGTGATGGTGGCCGCGTTCGCCTGGTTTTCGCAACCCACCGCACAGTCGCTCGCGCTTGGGTTGCCTGTTGCGTTCCTGGGTTTGGCACTGCGCGCGTGGGCTGCGGGAAATTTGGCCAAGGATAGCTCGCTCGCCGCCGAAGGGCCGTATTCGCTGGTGCGAAATCCACTCTATGTGGGAACGCTGATTTCGGCCGCGGGCTTCGCGATTGCCTCCGCGAGTTGGGCGCTCGCCGCAGTGTTCGGCGTTGTCTTTCTTCTGATTTATCTGCCCGTGATCGGTCTGGAGGAGCAACACCTTCGGGATATTTTCCCCGCCTTCCCGGCTTACGCCGCACAGGTGCCGAAGCTTTTCCCGCGCCTGGTTATCACGCGGTCCACCCGCCGGTTCCGGTTCGCTCTGTATAAGAAGAATCGGGAATATGAAGCGGGTCTCGGTTTCCTGGCCGGTGCGGCCCTCTTGATTTTTAAAAGCCTGTCGGCGTAGCGGTGCGCGTATCGAAGTGGTCGAGTGCTTTGGGGGGCGGGCCGTGAAGTACTTCCCGCACCAGTTCCAACAGCCCTTCAATCACAAAGGGCTTCTTGACCAACTTCCAGCCGTTGTTGAGAAGTAGCAGCGGACCATCGGCATAACCGGACATGAAGGCAACACGGATTCCCGGACGGTGCTCCGTAATTTTCGTGGCTAGCTGAATGCCGTTCATGTCGGGCATGGTGAAATCGGAAAGGAGTAAATCGATTTCACCAACATGGTCTGATTCCAGATTGAGTGCTTCCAAAGGCCCTGGCGCTCTCAGGATTGAGTACCCCTTAGTCTCCAGGATGGTGCACACAAATTTCAAAACCATCACATCGTCATCGACGACAAGAATGGTTTTCGGGATTGCGCCGCCGCTCACGGGAAGCGTCATGGCGAAGTTACGAGACCAGACCTAAAATGCTGGGCTCGGCCAAAAATTTGAAAGTGCCTTGGTCACGCCGGGGAGTGTGCAAAACGTCATTGACCCTCTCCACCAGTGTGCGAGAAACATCGGTTTTCTGGATGTAATACCAGCCGTAATTCAATAACAGTAAAGCTCCGTCTGGAAATCCCGAGATGAGCATCACATGGATCGCGGGACGGATTACCTGGAACGCCGCGCCTAAATCGGGACCGGTGGTGCCGGGAAGACGGATATCCACCAGCAGCAGATCGATGGTGCCTTCACGATTCCTCTCAATAGCGAGCGCTTCCGGGCCGGTACAAGCAACCAGAACCTCAAACCCGGCCTTCGTCAGTACGTCCTGAACCACGGACCGCACAGCCGCATCGTGCTCCACCAACAAGATTTTTTCTAACTGAAAAGCTGAACTCACTAATCACCCTTAGCGGTCTCGCTGTATTGCGCATTTAAATCGAATACAGTGTTGAATCTGACATAATGCTATCACGCATTCATAAATAAGGGATTAATTCCTGTTGCAATTAAAACAAAGGTTGAATTAAGAAAGTTGCGGGGTTGAATCGCGGGTGAGATATGGCGGAGAGGGGGGGATTCGAACCCCCGGTACACTTTAGAGGCGTACGACGGTTTAGCAAACCGCTGCTTTCGACCACTCAGCCACCTCTCCAGCTCTCAAGTAGCGTGGTGCGATACTATTGAGAGGTTAGCACAACGCCGCGCGCCCGTAGCTCAGCTGGATAGAGCGTTTGCCTCCGAAGCAAAAGGTCACAAGTTCGAATCTTGTCGGGCGCACCAATTAAACCGTCACTTTGGGGATGTTTTGGCCATTTGTTCGTGGGACGCCGCCAAAGCGCGATCCGCTGCCGCGGCTTTCCGCGCAGCTTGAGCAAAATACTTGCAATGGCTAGACGTGGTTCCCGACATCGGGTGTTTCATAGCATGTATTCCTGGGTTGTTTAAGTACTCTTTAGCTAGTTCATCGTGTTCAACAGCCTCGGCCTCCATCATCCCGGCTTTGTGGTTGAAGTACTCTGCCAGCCGCTGATGATCTTGAGGAGTGCTGGCTTTACCGATGAGCTCCTTCACTTCGGCTTTACTCATCATGGACATCGGCTCCGCGGCAACCGCAAGACCAGCGGCAACCGAGATCAATAACAATACTCCACAGTGGCGCGCAATTGTCTGGAACGTGCTCTGAATATTCATGTAACTCCTATCTTCTTTAGTTTTGACTTGATGGCGAATTGCTTCAACGCCATGTCTATGCAAGGCGATGGCCAGTAGTGGCGCTAGAAAATGTGGGCCTGGCAAGTGCAACTGCATGGCTCTTGACACTTACAGCGGATCCGGTCTCTAAAGAGTCAGTGACCGTGTGCCGTCATATGACCGAATGCGGTCTTTGCCGTGAAACCAACAGCTCCCGCTTTGTGAGATGATCGCTCCCATGCGGAAACTTGTTCTCTCAGCGGCCACACTGCTCATCGCCACCACCAGCTTCGCTCAGGACGAAGCCGATTTCGGAAAATGGATGAAGTCTATCGCCGGTACCATGGGCAGCATGCGCAAACACTTTGAAGCCAAAGAGGCGGAAGATGCCGCCAAGGACGCCGAAAAAGTGTCCAGCCTCTTCAAAGATGTCGAAGGTTTCTACGCCAAATCCAGCACCGAAGATGCCGTGAAGTGGGCCCACAATGCCCAGCTTGCCGCCAATGAGACCGCCGAAGCCGCCAAATCGAATGACCTGGAGAAGGCCGGTGCCAGCGCCAAGAGAATCGGTGCCACCTGCATGCCCTGCCACACCGCTCACCGTGAAAAACTGGAGACCGGTGGCTATAAGATGAAGTAATTGCCGCCGCGAACTCTGCTCTGTTATTTGGCGCTTTTGTGCGCCGCCTGTAGACCAGCGCCACAAGTGCGCCGGTATACCCTGCATGGCAAAGTTCAATCGGTAGACATTCAGAATAAGACCGCTAACATTTACAACGAAAAGATCGAGGGCTGGATGGATGCCATGACCATGGAATATCCAGTCCCCGATCCCTCAAAGCTCCACGCGGGCGATCCTATCACCGCCACCATCGTTGTCACCGACCTGTCTTACACCCTCGAGAACATCAAATCTCCCTAGCTTCTCTACGCATTTAACTCAAATTTGCGACTCTGGACGCGTTCAGGTCATCAAAGCTGCACAGATGGTGAAAACAGCACAAACCCTTGCCTTTGCTTGTGTCGCAGGCTCGCTTGCGCTATTGAATTTCGGTTGTTCGTCGAAAGCCAGCGATGCGAAAGGGCCTCCCCAGTTCCCGCCGGCACCCGTCAGCATCATCGAAGCAAAGACCGAGAATGTCCCTATCTATAACGATTACTCCGCCCAGACTTTCTCTCGCGACATGGTGGATATCCGCGGCCGCGTGGACGGTTACATTGACCGCCGCCTGTTTCAGGTAGGCGCTGACGTGCGCGCAGGGCAGCCTCTTTACACGCTTGATCGCCGCCCCTATGAAGCCGAAGTGCAAAAGGCCAAGGGCGATCTGCAAAAGGCCCTGGCCGATCTCGATTTCGCGAAGAAGCAAGTCGCCGTCTCTCAGGCCGAAGCCGATCTGGCCCAAGCCGAGGCCAATTCGCTGAAAGCCCAGAATGACGTCAACCGCCTGCAGCCTCTGGTGAAACAGGAAGCCGCGCCCACACAGGATCTGGACAACGCCACGGCCGCCCTCAGGGCCAATCAAGCCGCTTCAAACGCCAAACGCGCCAACCTGGATCAAACACGCCTCCAGGCCAGAACGCAGATCGATAGTGTCAGCGCACAGGTGGAGGCGCAGCGCGCGCTGCTCCGTACCGCCGAACTGAATCTGGAATACGCCACCATCCGTTCCCCCATCAGCGGCCGCGTGGGCGACACTCTGGTGCCCGTTGGGGGTCTGGTTTCGAAAACGGCATCGCAGCCGCTCACCACCGTGGTTCCGCTCGATCCCATTTGGGTTCGTTTCAAAGTAAGCGAAGGTGAATATCTGGCCACCATGAAGCGGGCCAACACGGAAGTCAGCCGTCTGCCGCTGGAACTTCTTCTCGCCGACGGCACCACGTTCCCCGCCCCCGGCCACATCCAGAACACTGTCAATCAAGTGGACCCGAAGACCGGCACCCTTGAGATTCAAGCCACGTTCCCGAACCCGCGCCACACGTTGCTCCCTGGCCAGTTCGGGCGTGTTCGTCTGCGCGTCAATGAGCGCGATGACGTCATCGTGATTCCGCAGCGCGCCCTTCAGGAACTGCAGGGCCTTCAATCCGTCTACACCGTCATCGATGGCAAGGCTGTCGTCCGTAGCGTCGTAATGGGTGAGCGTGTGGGTCAGGATCAAATCGTGGAACAAGGCCTGAAACCGGGCGACAAAGTGGTTGTCGAAGGCGCGATGAAGCTTCGCCCCGGCGCTCCCGTGGCTCCTCAGCCTTACCGCGCCGCACCGCCGCCGAAGGCCTAGCAAGCCGAGGCTTAATCCCATGGCAAAATTTTTTATCGATCGTCCCATCTTCGCGATGGTCATCGCCATCGTCATCACGCTGGTCGGCGCTGTCGCCATTCCTTCGCTGCCCGTTGCAACGTATCCCGAAGTTGTCCCTCCCGTAGTCCAGATCACCGCCGTGTATCGCGGCGGCAATTCGCAGGATTTGGAAAAGACAGTCGCCCAGCCCATTGAGCAGCAGCTTGTCGGGCTCGATGGCATGTTGTACTTCTTCTCCCGTTCCTCGAACGATGGCGTCATGACCATCGACGTCACCTTCCAACTCGGCACTAATGTCGATCTGGCCACCGTCAAGACACAGAACAAGGTCAACATCGCGCTTCCCATTCTGCCGCCTGAAGTGCAACGTCAGGGTGTCACTGTCAAGAAGGTTTCCTCGGCCTTCCTGCTTGCCATCAGTCTCACTTCCACAGACAAGCGCTATGACGATCTGTTCCTGAACAATTACGCCACCATCAACTTGGTGGATAAGATCGGGTCGCTACCCGGCGTGGGCGATTCGCGCCTTGCCTCCAGCCAGAATTACGGCATGCGCATCTGGGTCAATCCGGATAAGATGGCGAAGCTGGGCCTTACTTCCACCGATGTCCAGAATGCGATCCAGTCGCAGAATCGCCAGAATCACGCCGGCTCCATCGGTCAGCCGCCAGTCGCGCGCGGCACCGAATTTCAATACCCGGTCAACGCATCCGGCCGCCTGATCGATCCGCAACAGTTCGACGATATCGTTATCCGCGCCCTGCCTGACAGCTCCCTCCTGCGCTTGCGCGACATCGGTCATGCCGAACTGGGCGCTCAGGATTATAAGACCTACAGCCGCACCACTGGCCGCCCTTCGTCCATCATCATCGTTTACCTCACGCCCGGCGCGAATGCCGTCGAAACAGCCAATAACGTCCTCAAATATATTGATGAGGCGAAGAAGGCGCTTCCCGCAGGCCTGCGTTTCGACGTGCCTTACGACGCCACTAAATTCGTCCGCGCCGCCATCTCAGACGTCGTGCTCACCCTCTTCATCGCCATCGTGCTGGTCATCTTCGTGGTCTTTGTCTTCCTGCAGAACTGGCGCGCCACCCTTATCCCACTCCTTACCGTTCCCGTCGCTATCATCGGAACTTTCGCGCTCTTCCCGCTGCTTGGCTTCTCCATCAACATGACCAGCATGTTCGGTCTGGTGCTTGCCATCGGCATCGTGGTCGATGACGCCATCGTGGTGGTGGAAGCGGTTCAACTGAATCTCGATGGCGGCATGAAGCCTCGCGACGCCGTCGTGAAAGCCATGCAGGACGTGTCGTCGCCCATTGTCGCCATCGCATCCATTCTTGCCGCGGTCTTCATTCCGGTCGCGTTCCTCGGCGGCATCAGCGGGCAGATTTACCGGCAGTTCGCGCTCACCATCGTGGTCTCGGTGCTGCTCTCGGCCTTCAACGCTCTCTCTCTCAGCCCCGCGCTCAGCGTGCTGTTGCTGCGCCCTCGCAAAGAGTCCAAGGGCCTGCTGGCACGCGCGTTCGACAAGTTCAACCAAGGCTTCGATTGGACCCGCTCGAAATACCTGGGCGGGGTCGGTTTCCTGCTGCGTCGCAGCGTGCTTGCGTTCGCCGCGCTCGCCGTTTTCGTCCTGCTGGCCGGTGTCCTCTTCAAAGTTCTTCCCGGCGGCTTCCTGCCCGATGAAGATCAAGGCGTCTTCTTCACCGCCGTACGTCTTCCCGATGGCGCTTCGCTGGAACGCACACGCCTGGTTACCGCGAAGGTGGAACAAATCCTCAAAGAAACCGACGGCGTCCAGGACATCACCGTCTTCGGCGGCCTCGACCTTCTCACGCAGACGAATAATTCGAACGTCGCGACAGTGATCGCTGTTCTCAAACCCTGGGAAGACCGCAAAACGAAACAGCTGCAGTTCGCCTCCATTCTGGGTGGAGCTTCTCAGAAGTTCGCCGGCATTCAGGAGGCGCTGGTCTTCGGCTTCGGTCTGCCCCCCATCCTCGGTCTTGGCACCTCGGGCGGCTTCGAATTCATGCTCGAGGACAAGGTCGGCACGGATACGCAGCAGCTTGCGAACACAATCGATCAGACGCTTGCCGCCACGCGTACACGGCCTGAATTCACTTTCGTGCAGAGCATCTTCCGCAACACCGTGCCGCAATATAAAGTCACGCTCGACACCGATAAGGCCCAGACGCTCGGCGTTCCCGTCACCGATGTCTACAATTCCCTGCAAACTTTCCTGGGCGGCCTCTACGTGAACGATTTCAACCGCTTCGGACGCACCTGGCAGGTGCTGCTGCAGGCGGACCCCGATTTCCGCGATCGCCCCTCCGATATCAGCCGCTTCTACGTCCGCACCGGTTCGAACGAAATGGTTCCTCTCAGCACGCTGGTGAAGGTTGAGCCCGTGACAGGCCCGGAAGTGGTTTACCGCTATAACCGCAATCGCGCCACCAAACTGATTGGCGTGAATGCTCCCGGCTATAGTTCGGGGCAAGCGGCCGCCGCGATGGAAGAGGTTGCCAAGCAGACCCTGCCCGCCGGCTACGGCTATGAATGGACGGGAACCGTCTTCCAGGAAAAACTCTCCGCCGGTAAGGAAGGCTTCATCTTCGGTTTCGCCGCTGTTCTGGTGTTCCTCTTCCTAGCGGCTCTCTATGAAAGCTGGTCCATCCCGTTTGCCGTCATCCTGGCCATCCCGCTCGGCATCTTCGGCGCTCTTGCCGCCATCTGGATGCGCTCTTTCGCCTACGACATCTATACGCAGATCGGCATTGTCACGCTCATCGGTCTGGCCGCGAAAAACGCCATCCTGATCGTGGAGTTTGCCAAACTGAAACGCGAAGAAGGCAAGTCCATCCACGATGCCGCGCTCGAAGCCGCCAACCTTCGCCTGCGCCCCATCCTGATGACCTCGTTCGCCTTCCTGCTCGGCGTCATGCCCTTGCTGTTCGCAACCGGCGCGGGTGCTTCCTCCCGCCGCGCGCTCGGCACGGCTGTCTTCGGTGGCATGTTCTGCGCCACCATCTTCGCGGTGTTCCTGGTGCCGGTCCTCTATTACGCCATCGATAAAATCGCTGAGCGCGGCAAGAAAGATCCCGTCCCCGTGAACGCGACGCCTTCTCCTGTAGGTGCCGATTAATGCGGCCTCTTGTTGCCACTACCGCCCTCGCCGCCGCCCTGCTCACCGGTGCCTGTACGGTTGGCCCCAAGTATCATCGGCCCGCCGTCCAGACGCCGCCCGCCTTCCGCGGCACTGCTCCTGACGTCCAGTCCACCACGGATTCCATTGCCGATGTGAAATGGCCCGCGGTGTTTAACGACCCGCAGCTCACCGCGCTCATCACCACCGCCCTCACGGATAATTACGACCTCCGCATCGCCGCCGCGCGCGTCCTGCAAGCTCGCGCTCAGTTCGCTATCGCCCGCTCGAATATCTTCCCCACAATCTCCGGTTCCGCCTCCAACACCGCTCAGCGCGGGTCTTCGGTCGGCTCTGTGGTGTTCGTTCCGCGGGGCACCAATCTCGATGTGGATTACACCTCTACCGGCTTCAACTTCTCCTGGGAACTCGATGTCTGGGGCCGCCTGCGCCGTCTCACCGAATCCGCCCGCGCGCAGTATGTGGCCACCGAAGAAGGGCGTCACGCCGTGATCACCACGCTGATCGGCGACATCACCAACAATTACCTTTACCTGCGCGAAGCCGATTCCGAACTTGCCATCGATCGCCGCACTGTCGAAATCGCGCAGCGCAGCCTGGAACTCACCACCATCCGCCGTCAGGGCGGTGTCGCCACCTCGCTCGACGTTCGGCAAGCCGAACAATTCCTCTATACCGCGACGGCCCAGATCGCCGCCTCGCAGCGTCAGATCGAACAGTTCGAAAATCTGCTCAGCCTGCTGTCCGCCAAGAACCCCGGTCCAATCGCTCGCGGCAAAGAGATTATCGATTTCTTCGCGCCGCCCACCATCCCCGCGGGCCTGCCTTCCACACTGCTGGAGCGCCGGCCCGATATCCGCCAGGCCGAACAGCAGCTCATCGCAGCCAATGCGAATATCGGTGCCGCCAAAGCGCAATATTTCCCGCAGATCACGCTTACCGGCCTACTGGGCGTCCAATCCCGCGCCCTCACCGGCCTCTTCACCCGGCCCGCGGAAAACTTCAGCATTGCACCTACCGCCACCGTGCCCATCTTCAACGCCGGCCGCATCCGCAATCAGGTACGCTACAGCGAAGCGCAACAGCAGGAAGCACTCGCCACTTATCAGAAAGCCATCAACACTGCACTCCGCGAAGTGTCGGACTCCCTTGTGGCCTACCGCCGCCTCACCGAACAGCGCGCGCAGCAGGAACTCCTCGTCAAAGCCCTCGAAGACACCGAACGGCTTTCCACCCTGCGCTACCGGGGCGGGCTCGATAGCTACCTCCAGGTTTTGGACGCCGAACGAAACCTGTTTAGCGGGCAACTCGACCTTGCCCGCCTGCGCCGCGATGAGTTGACGGCTGTGGTCAATCTGTACCGCGCCCTCGGCGGCGGCTGGCAGTAAGACTCGCCTTCGCCCGGCGTCCGCTACAGCTTCCAGACTAGGAAAAAACGACAAACTTGTCTGATTTATTACGTTCAGTGCTATCTAAAGTAAACTAACGCACATTTCGAAGTTTTCAGAGGCGTCTCCTTTAAGGTGCTCATCCTCGATCTACTGTACTTTTGTGATGGAGGTAGTAGTACCCACCATGAAAACCATTCGTTTGTTCACGTTCGGGCTGTTTTTAGCCGCAACGTCAGTAGCCGCAACCATTCAGACCATGCCTGGCATCACCGTGGTTGTAGGTTCTGTCAACGCAACGCCCCTTCTCAATTTACCCGCGATTAAGAGCGGCTTGAATTCTTTTACCCTGCCCGCGCCCGTGATCATTCCCGGCTTGGCCACAATCAACGCGCTGACTTTTTCTTCGTTCGACGATCCCTTTGTCAACTTCGGCGCGAACGTCAGCAACAACACCACGTCAGCCCAAACCTTTACGTTCAGCTTTATCAATCCCTATGTAGGCGGACCGTACACCATCCTGCGGAGTAGCTTTTCCGATGCTTTCACTGACGGTGACGGCAACGGCACCGTATCCATCGGCCTCGCTACCGGCGCTTCGTTCATCTCGCAGCCTCAAGTGAACGGCGTCAATCGGAGTGGCCAGGGTAACCCCTGCACCGTCACCAACAGCTCCGGCTTCTCTGGAAACTGCAATCTCGGTGGAGCTCCGATCGATTTCGCCATCCCCGGTACGCCCACCACCGGCACCTTCGGAAGCGTGGTCAGCTTCACTCTCTCGCCGGGTGATATTTACTCGTTCAACGGGCGTGTGGAATTGCTGGCAAATGGCAGCAGCGTTATTCCCGAACCGGGCACATGGATGATGATGTTCCTCGGTCTGGGCGCGGTGGTCTTCGTAGGCATTCGCAAGAAACGAACCGCTTAGTCTTCTAGTTATCTCCTTTTAAACCGCGCCGGTGCACACACGCCGGCGCGTTCCCTTCTCTAATTCCGCTTTTTCCCCAATTCGTAAATCCGCACGAACGCCTCACTGCCATACTGCCCTAGCAGCTTCCCGTGTTCTTCCACTTCGCCCGGCAATTCCTCTCCGTAGAGAACCGCGTAATCGATGGACACGGGAAGCCCGCTCCGCACCCACTCAAGGCCAGCCCACGTCCCCGATTCCGGCGATTCGAGTGACCACAATGTGCCGCGCTGCCCCTCGTCCATCACCGTCGGCTTAACGGCAATGCTGAATATACCCGTCGCCGATTGATAGTCTGAAAGATCCACCGCGTGCCGGCGCACCGCTCCCAGCGCCGCCAGGTGCAGCAGCGGATCGAACGCCATGCCTTGCATTTCGAACTGCCGGGCGGCGCTGGGGGCGGGGTAGCGTACCCGCACGAATCGGGCACCCACCGGCAGCCGGTCCATGGCATCCAGATATACCGCTGCCGCTTTGCTGTTCGCTCTCACCTGCTGGGCCATCACGGTCAGTTGCGCAACCAGCAGCACTGCCGTGAACACTCCAATACCTGCCTGAAACCTCCTCAGCCGCTCCGCGCAATACACCAGCAGCCCGCCGAACAAGAACACCGCCCAGGCGAACCGCATCTTCACGACGGAGCCGCCAAAGCCTAAATCCGGAATCGCCAGATACAGCACAAACGAAATGGCCGCCAGCGCCGCGAGGCCCCCGCGCGCCGTCTTCCATTCCGCGCGGCGCAGACACAAAATCGCGCACACAATCAGGAACAAAACTGTCGGCCAGAGGTATCGTTGCTCCCCCGCCCAGCCGCCCCGGAAGAAAAACAATTTGTCTGGAAACTGCGCGAACGCCGCACCGAAGCCGCTCTTCCCTAAGACCGATCCGCGATGCCGCGAAGCATACAAAAGCACCAGCGCCACCGTGGGCGCAATCGCCAGAGCAAGTTTCCCCCAGGCATGGCGTCCACCTCCCGGCCAAGCCCCCACCACGAACAATGCGACCCCCGCCAGAACAGCCGGAATCAAATGCGTAAAGAACAGCAATACCAGGCCGCCCGTCACCACTCCCGCCCTGCGCCAGCTAAAATCCTCGCGATGCCGGGCATAGTACCCCACCAGCGCCATCAGAAGCGCCATGCCCAGGCAAAAGTTATAAAAGCCCGCCCACAGGAACCACTGGTTCACCAGCCAGTTGCCGAGCACGAACGGTTCGGCCCTTCTCCACGCAAAGGAACCCGCGCAATATACCAGCGCCGCGTAACCGGCCAGCAGGCACACCGTCGTGACAAGTGCCTCCGCGCGATCCGGCCCGAATACACCTAAGAATCCGGCCAGCAGCACCGTGCCCGTCCAATTCGGAAGCGCGAATTTTTGCACTGAATAAAGCGCATGGTAAGGCGACGTGTGGCGGTGAAAGACCAGATCTTTAGTAACAAAAGCCGTGTAAACATGGGATGGGCCGTCCTGCGTCACAAAATGCGGAACGCTCCACGGAATATAAATCTGAAATGCCAGAATAGCCAGGGAAAGGATTCGCGGAAACCTCATCGAGGCATCGAGTATATGCCATCGGCCTTCTCTGCCATGCTTAAATAGGCAATCGGGCGAACAACTTAAAGATGGATGAACGTACACCCGGGCGCAACCTTATTGCGCACAGATTGCGCGATGCCGAGAACGATCTAAAATCTCTCCGCGCCCTGGTAGAGGAACAGAACCACAATCTGGCCCGGGTGCAATCCGCTCTTGCCGCGCTCCAATCCAGCGTGGAAAAGCAGGCCTCCACGCCCACGCGCAATGGCATCGGCCAAAAGCTGCTCGCCAAATTGTCGCAGTGGTATGCCGCCGGCGCGCGCGTGATTCTCCGCGCCGATGTCGAACAGCTTTTCGATAAAGAGTATTACTTTTCCCGCGTGCCCGGTCTCGCCCAATCCGGCATCCATCCCGTCTTCCATTACCTGCGCACCAAGGCTGCAATTTCGCCGCATTGGCTCTTCGATGGCGCATATTATTTGCGCGCTTATCCTGATGTCGCCGCCGCGAATATCGATCCGTTAGTCCATTTCCTGCGTGCCGGTTGGCGCGAAGGCCGCAACCCGCACCCGCTCTTCGACACCGATTTTTACTTGGCCCAGGCACCCGAAGTAAAATCAGGCCAACATAATCCCGTCACTCACTATTTGCAGATCGGCTGGCGGAAAAACCTTCAGCCTCACCCGCTTTTCGACGGCGAATTTTACCTCGCCGCCCATCCCGATATCGCCGCCTCCGGCATGGACCCCCTCACGCATTACGTCCTCTTCGGCGCTCTCGAAGGCCGCCGTCCGCACGCTTGGTTCGACCCCGCCTTTTACCGCTCCCGCAATCCCGATGTGGCGCAAGCCCGTGTGGAGACCGTCCAGCATTATCTGGAACACGGCGCGTCGGAAGGGCGCGACCCGCACCCGCTCTTCGATACACTCTTCTACCGCGAGGAATATGGCCGCGAAGAGCATAGCGATGCTCTCGCCGGGCTAACCCCTCTCGAACACTTCGTCCGCTACGGCCGCAACCAGGGCTACCGCACCAATGCAATGGAGTGTGTCGAGCGCTTCCTGCCCGCCGCTCCCGCTCCTCAGCCGCCCACTCGCGGGAATATCGTCGACGTTGTGGTGCCCGTTTACCGTGGTCTGGAAGAGACCCGCGCGTGTCTCGAAAGCGTACTTGCCGCGCGCGAGGGTGAGCCTTTCGAACTCATCGTTATCGATGACCTGAGCCCGGAACCCGAGCTCACCGCCTGGCTTCGCGAAGCTTCTGCCCATGGCTCCTTCACCCTGCTCGAAAACGCGGACAATCTCGGCTTCGTTGGCACCGTAAATCGCGGCATGTCGTTGCATCCTGACCGCGATGTCATCCTCCTCAATAGCGATACCGCCGTCGCCCATGGCTGGCTCGATCGCTTGGTGCGTTCCGCCTATAGCGCCCCCCGCATCGGCACCGTAACGCCCCTTTCGAACAACGCCACCATCTGCTCTTACCCGCGCTTTTGCGAAGACAATCCGCTCCCGCCCGAAACCCCTTTCGAGGAGCTGGACCGCCTGGCCGCTGAAGTCAACCGCGGCCGGGTTGTCGATATCCCCACCGCCGTCGGCTTCTGCATGTACATTCGCCGCGAGTGTCTGCAAGCTGTCGGGCTGTTCGACGCCGAAGCATTCGGCAAGGGCTATGGGGAAGAGAATGATTTCTCACTGCGCGCCACCGCCGCCGGCTGGCGCAACATTTTGGCCGCCGATATTTTCGTCTATCACGCCGGCAGCGTCAGCTTCGCGAAAGGTGCCGTACTCGCGCGCGAACAAGGCGTGCGCACCATCACGCAGCGCTACCCCGGCTATCTGGCTCAGGTCGCGCGGCACGTCTCGCGAGACCCCGCGCTGCCGTATCGCTTCGCCCTCACCGCCGCCCTCTTCCGCAACTCACCGCTCCCCACCATCCTGCTGGTGACCCATGATCTGGGCGGCGGCATTCGCCAGCACATTGAAGAGCTGGTCCAGACGCTGCGCGGTAAGGCGAACTTTCTCGAACTCCGGCCCACTGAAGGCCCCCTCATCCTCCTGAGTTCTCCGGACGCCGCCGAAGGCATTTCGCTCTCGCTCGATCTCAACCGCCA
>JBBROT010000020.1:0-18383 GCA_038229155.1 Bryobacterales bacterium
GAGCAATACCGGGCAGCCATTCAGGCGGACCCCGTGCGCGCCGTCGCGCACAACTCACTGGGAGGCGCATTGCTGGCCGATGCGCGCACAGCCGACGCAATTCGCGAGTTGCGCGTCACGCTGCAGATCGATCCCGATTACCCTTCCGCGCATTTCAATCTTGCGCGCGCGTTAGCCGAATCGAGTGAGTGGGACGGCGCGATCACGGAGTACACGGCGTTCTTAAAACAGCAGCCTGATGACGCGCAAGCCTGCCTGAACCTGGCGGCCATTCACATCGGGCAAGGCAAGTTCGCTAAAGCAATCCCGCTCTATGAGAAAGCATGCGAACTTGCGTCGCAATCGAACTCTCTCGCCGACCTCGGCACGCTCTATGCCCGCACAGGCCGCTTGCCCGAAGCCATTCAGGCATTTCAGAAAGCGCTCGCGCTCGATCCCTCGAATGAGACCGCGCGCAACAATCTGGCGAGGGCTACGGCTTCTTCACAATCCCGAACCCCTCGCGAACCGTGATGAACTTCCTGACCCCCACCGCATTGATGGACTCCTTCAATCCGCTCGGCCAGAAAATCTCCAGGTCCACTTGTTTCGCCGGCCCCAGCCCAAAGTGCACGCGCAAGTCATTCGCGGAATAAAAACTCGATTGGCTCATCACAGCCGCGGCTTGCACCCTGCCATCATAGTGTGCAAACACGCGCGCGCCGATCGCGCTTCGATTGCTCTTCACGCCCACCAACTTCACGTTCAGCCACGCGCCTTCCTTCGCACCATCGTTGCGGAGCAGGGATGGCGGCTCATTCATGTTGACGATGGCGATATCGACATCGCCATCATTGTCGAAATCGCCAAAAGCGCAGCCCCGGCTTGCATGTGCCGCCGAAATTCCCGTGCCCGCCTGTCCGATCAGCTCCTCGAACTTGCCGTTGCCCAGGTTCCGGAAAATCAGCCGCGGAGTCTTGAACGGATAAGCGGGGACGGAACGCTCCACCTCAGGATAGACGCCGCCGGTCACCAGAAACAGATCGGGCAAGCCATTGTTGGTCAGGTCCACCATGCCCGCGCCCCAACCCACGTAGCGGGTTTCGACACCAATCCCGGAGCGCACCGTCACATCCTCGAAGCCGCCCTTGCCATCGTTGCGATACAGCACATCGGTGTCATCCGCAAAATGCGTTTTGAAAATATCCAGGCGGCCATCCAGATTGAAATCGCCCACGCCGATTCCCATGCCCGCCTGCTCTACGCCATCTTCATTTAGCGCGACGCCGCTCTCGAGAGCTACGTCGGTAAAGGTGC
The DNA here is from genome assembly GCA_038229155.1 of Bryobacterales bacterium. Taxonomy (GTDB): domain Bacteria; phylum Acidobacteriota; class Terriglobia; order Bryobacterales; family Bryobacteraceae; genus JALYXI01. Next base: position 1,297 of record JBBROT010000020.1, read on the forward strand.
CGTCGCCGTTGTTGCGGAACAGAAAGCTCGGAGTGGAATCGCATGCAACAAAGATGTCCTGATGCCCTGAGCCGCGAAAGTCCCCGGCACCCACCGTCATGCAGTAGCTGCCTTGCGCCTTACCCACGCCGGAAGAGCTTGTGGCATCGGTAAACGTGCCGTCGCCGTTATTGCGATAGAGAAACACACTCCCCGTCGGCAACCCGCGCGGCCCGCAATTCACCGGCACACCCTTCCATGTGCAATTCGAATTCGCGCCCGGTTTCGGAATCGTGGCTGGATCGAATTCCAGGTACGTCGCCACCACTAGATCGAGCCGCCCATTGCGCGTGGTCTGCACAAACGAACAGCCGGAACTCCACCGGGTCTTCACTTCCTGGCTCGATTGCAGCAGCCCGGCCTTCTTCGTCACGTCCGTAAAGGTGCCATCGCCATTGTTGCGGTACAGGGCGTTCTGGCCCCAGTAAGTGATGAACAAATCGTCGAAGCCGTTATTATCGAAGTCGCCAACGCACACGGAGGAGGCCCATCCCGATCGCGTCAGCCCCGCTTTTTGGGTCACGTCTCTGAAGGTGCCATCGCGATTGTTGCGATAGAGCCGGTTGGTGGCATTCGGCGTCTCTTCCTCCCACCGCGCGCCATTCAAAATGAACAGGTCCGGCCAACCGTCGTTGTCGTAATCGATAAACGCGATGCCGCAACCCACTGTTTCCACAATGTATTGCTTGTTGTCGATGCCTCCGTAAATCACGGGCTCGCGCAAACCGGCTTCGGCTGCGATATCGGTAAACGTCGCGGGGAATGGCAGTCCCGAAGGCTTGGCGCGAGGCGTCGGGCTCACACTGCGCACCGACACGCCCTGCCCCGGAAGGCGAAGAGCGGAAAGACCCAGCAAAGCCAACCAGTCACGACGAGTGCGCACCTGCTCAGTGTACAAATTGGTGCGGCATCGCAGGACGCGTTAATTCACAATTCGGGAATCGCCATCGCGCCGGGTCCACTTTTCGCGATCCGCATACTCCAGCAGCGGTATCGCATACTTGCGGGAGATGCCGGTTAAATCCTTGAACTCGCCCACCGAAATTCGCGTGCCCTTGCGTGCAGCTAGCGCGAGGTGCAATCCCTCCAGTGCTTCCGCATGAAACACCAGTTCGTTCGACACCTTCACCAACCGTTGTTCGCGTAACAGCAATTGCAGAATCGATTTCGCGCGCTTGTCTTCAATCCCCGACTGTGAGAGTACGTCCGCAAGCGGCGGCACGCTCAGGCCCGCGGAGGCAAAAGCATTCTCAATCACGCTTCGCGCCGCCGTTTCGTCTTCCTTCAGCACTAATTTATGCGTGCGCAGCCGCACGGTATCCTGCTCACTCACCAGCTCCGCGGTGGAGCGCAACAGTTCCGGAACCACAGCCTGTGGGGATAGCAGAGACGCTTTTGGGATGCCCGGCAGCAGCGGTTGGCTCTGATGGAATTGGCGGACCTGCTCGATCAACAGGGAACGATGTTCGGCCAAGTGGGAACGCGCGATCAGCCAGTCTTCGGCGCGAAGCAGTTGAATTCCGGGAACCGGCGCGCGCACCGCGTCCTCTGAAACGGCCAACCGGTCCGCAATGCTCTTCACCGGAACGCCCGCCTGCGCGTCGCCGGCCAGCAATGCCACGCGCTCGGCGATCGATCCAGAATCCAGCACGTGCAGCCGCTCCTCCGCGGAGCCCGCCTTTTTGTAAGAACCCGCGCCCGTATCCACAACATGCCCGCCGCCGATGGTAGTCACCGGTGAGAACATCCGTATGATGAAGCGGTCGCCCGGTAACAGCAATGTTGGCTCCCGCAGCACGAACCGCGCCCAGCTTCGCGAGCCCGGCCGCACCGATGCTTGCCGGTTGAACAGCCGCACCTCTGCCTCAATCTCCGCGGTCCCCGTATGAAAGTGGACAGGCGCGCGATGCTTCAGCGGTGTAGCGGAGGCGAGCAATTCCAGTGAGCAATCGACGATGGTGACGGGCGTGAATCGCGCGGCGCTGGACAGCACCATGCCGCGATGAATCTCAGCCGGTTCGATACCCGAGAGATTCACCGCCGTCCGCTGGCCGGCAGTCGCGATGCTTGCCATCTTGCCGAATACCTGCAGCCCGCGAACACGAAGAACGCGGCCAGTGGGATAGAGTTGCACCTCCGCCTCCGGCTGGAGCGAACCGGAAATCAGCGTGCCCGTCACAACGGTTCCGAAGCCTTTGGCTGAAAACGCGCGATCGATGGGCAGCCGCGGCACGCCATCATTCGGGCGCGGCTGAATCTCCTGCGAGACGCTCAAAATTGCGTTCTTCAGTTCCGCGATTCCCGCACCGGTTCGCGAACTGACGCATACCGTCCTGGCACCGGCTAAAAACGAATTCGCGGTAAATTCCTCCAGCTCCAGTTTCACCAGCTCCAGAATTTCCGGGTCCACCAGATCGGCCTTGGTAATCGCCACAATGCCATGCCGGATCCCCAGCAGCCGGCAAATCTCGAAGTGTTCGCGCGTCTGCGGCTTGATCGATTCGTCCGCGGCCACCACGAACAACACTAGGTCGATGCCGCCCACTCCGGCCAGCATGTTCTTGATGAAGCGCTCATGACCGGGAACATCGACGAAACCCACACGGAGATCAGGCGTCACTTGCAAATGAGCGAAACCGATATCGATGGTGATGCCGCGGCGCTTCTCTTCAGCGAGCCTGTCTGTTTCGATCCCCGTAAGGGCGCGCACCAGACTTGTTTTCCCGTGATCGATGTGGCCTGCTGTACCGGCCACCAGATTTCGCATAATAACCAGAGACCTTGACCGTCATCATACTCACGCTGCTGGCCACCTTGCTTTCGGGCTCAGTGGTGTATTGCATCCTCATCATGGTGGCGGCCCGGAATTACCTGAAGATTCCGCCGCCACGCCTCCGAATCGACGAACCGGTCTCCATACTCAAGCCTCTCTTCGGAGCCGATGAGGGCCTGGAAGAGAATTTGCGCAGTTTTTTCCTTCAGGATTATGCCGCGTTCGAATTGCTGCTTGCCGTGAATCACGCGGAAGATCATGGCGCTGTAATCGCGCGCAGGCTGATGAGCGAATTTCCGCGCGTGCCCGCCCGCGTGGTGGTGACAGGCGATTCGCCGCGCCCCAATGGCAAGGTTTTCAGCTTGACCCAGATGCTGCGTTACGCTCGCTACAACATTCTGGTGATGGCGGACAGCGACATCCGCGTCACTCCCGAAATGACGCGCGTGCTCGCTTCCGAACTGCTCGATCCCACCATCGGCCTAGTGACTTGCCCGTACCGCGCCATCCCCGGTGCCAGTTTCTGGAGCCACCTGGAAGCCATCGGGATGAACACGGAATTCTTAAGCGGAGTGCTGGTGGCGCGGCTGCTCAGCGGAATGGATTTTGCTCTGGGCTGCACGCTTGCCGTCCGCCGCTCCGCACTTGAGGGAATCGGCGGTATGGAAGCGCTGGAGGATTATCTGGCTGAAGACTTCATGATGGGCAAGCTGGTGGCGCAATCCGGCCTGCGCGTTATCCTCTCTTCGTATCTGATCGAGCACCGAATCGGAAGCCAGAATTTCTCCGCCAACTTGCGGCATCGCCTCCGATGGGCCAGGAGCACGCGCCGTTCGCGCCCGTGGGGCTATGTCGGCGAAATCTTCACGAACCCTTTGCCGCTCGCGCTCTTGATGCTTCTCATTGCGCCATCCACTTGGCCATTCGCGTTGGCGGTCACCGCCTTTCGCGCGGGTTCCGCGTTTGCCGTGGCAGGCTGCGTGTTGGCCGACCCGCTCACCAGGCGCAAGTTCTATCTGGTGCCTTTGCAGGATATATTCAGCTTCGCCACATGGGTGGCCGGCTTTTTCGGGAACAGCATCGAATGGCGCGGGCGAAGGCATGTGGTGCTGCCCGACGGCAAATTTCAACGCTAGGCGGCGATCAGTTTACGCCCGGCTCGCCAATTGTGGCAATGCCGATTCGTGTTCGGCCATCGCGTTCCTTGATGGAAATAATCCTCTTCAAGTTGCCTTCCACGTGCACCAGTTCCCTATCCGAAGCATGCCAATTCGGCAGTTGATCGCGATACCACCGCCGAACCTGGCTCACCGAATCCGGCGTTGTATATTCGGAAGCCGCAATGGAGAATTTCTTTTCTCCGGAACCCCATTCCAAATCCACCGTTGCGCCACCGGAGCCTTTCTTTTCGCGCTCCGCGCCGGGGTAGATCGGCACCGTCCCAGTATCGGCGGCCAGGTCTTTCCGGGCGTCCACTTTCACGGAGCCGAATGGCGTTTCCACGCGCACGCGCTCTCCCTCGCCCGTATACTGTTTACGGACTCGAATGTTGGGCACAATGTAGCTGACCGCTATCACCGCCAGGCAAACCAGCACCACTGCAGCCGCCAGTAATCCTTTCCACATAGATCCCCCTCATGACCCTGTTACGCAGGGGCTGTTCAGATAGTTCACAAGCATGTTAGCTTTTCTTGAGATGGAAACGTTGAACCTGCTGTTGGTCACCAACCCGAAAGAGCCGGCACCGCCGCTGATGGACCGGATGCCAAGCCACGTCCGGGTGACGGAGGGGCAAACCGTGGATGCCTTCCGGGAAGCCGCCCCCACGGCCGATGCCATTCTGAGCTGGGGCGCGAAGCGAGACGTGATGGAGTACCTGCTTTCGGCAACGCCCAAGCTGCGATGGATTCACTCGCGTTCGGCCGGGCTCGACAGCCTTTTGTTCCCCGCGCTCGTCGAGAGCCCCGTGCCACTCACCAATGGCCGGGGCGTCTTCAGCCAGTCTCTGGGAGAGTTCGTGCTGGCAGCGATGCTGTATTTCGCGAAAGATTTCCGCCGGATGATTCGCAACCAGGAGGCCGGCCGATGGGAACAATTCAATGTTCATGAGATCTGCAACCAGACCATGGGCATCGTGGGCTATGGCGACATCGGTCGTGCGTGCGCCTGGCGCGCGAAGGCAATGGGCATGCGGGTTCTGGCCATGCGGCGCCGTCCGGAACAATCGGCGGGAGATCTTAATGTAGAGCGGGTGTACGGCTTCGACGGTCTGCATGAAATGATCCGCGAATGCGATTACGTTGTCGCAGCCGCTCCGTTGACGCCTGAAACCAAGAGCTTGATTGCGGCACCCGAGTTCGCGGCGATGAAGCCTTCCGCGATTATTATGAATGTCGGTCGCGGGCCTGTCATCGATGAACCCGCCATGCTGGAGGCGCTGCAATCGGGCCGCATTCGCGGTGCGGGGCTGGATGTGTTCACGGTGGAGCCGCTGCCGGCGGGGCATCCGTTTTACAGCATGGATAACGTCCTGCTCTCGCCCCATTGTGCTGACAACACGCAAGACTGGTTGGAACAGGCGATGATTTTCTTTTACAAAAATCTGGCGCGCTTCAAGCAGGGCGAGGCGCTCGAAAATGTGGTGGATAAGAGATCGGGTTACTGACCCAGATAGCGGGCGTAGAGCGAACGCGCGACACCTGTATCGATGGTACCTTTGATAATCGCGCGGCCATCGGGGAAAATGGTGAGCTCGTAAGAATCCACAAAGAACCGTAAAGCAAACTCGTTCTTGCGGACCAGACCAAGCGGTTCTAAAGCACCTGCCAATGCGGTCAGGTCCAGCGGAACATCGCCATGTATCTGAACGGCATTGCGCCCGCAAAGGCTCACGGGCGAGCGATGTTTGCCTTCCAGCCATTCGAAATCACGCTTCGCGCACGCGGGGCACTCCGGATCGCGTGACGGTACGGCGGATTCACGCGACGCATTGCTCCACACATCCGCTGTATAGATTGTGTTGCGAAGCGCCGCGCGATTGCCAGAGAGCAGCTTCAGTGCTTCCGTGGCCTGCATGGTCGCGATCAGCATCGTGATGGTACTGAGCACTCCCTGCGTTTCGCAAGTGGGCTGCGCGCCGGTGGGCGGGGCCGGATACAGGCAGCGGAAACACGCCGTCTCGCCGGGAAGAATAGTGAGCGTGAGGCCGTATGCGCCCACGGCACCCCCGTAAATCCATGGCGTCGACGTGCGCACCGCGTAATCGTTGATCAAGTATCGCGTTTCGAAATTGTCAGTCGCATCCAGAATCACCGACGCATCGCCGCAGAGTTCCTGAATGGTGCGTGGCTCCAAATCCGCCACTTGCGGTTCAATGTAAACACTGCTGTTCAAAGCGCGAAGCCGCGTCGCCGCGGCGATGGCTTTCGGGCTGCCAGTCTCCGCATCGCGCTCTGAAAACAAAAACTGCCGATGCAGATTTCCCGGTTCCACGAAGTCGCGATCCACCAGGGTCAAACGCCCCACTCCGGCCCTCACCAACGCTTCCGCCTGCACGGTTCCCAACGCCCCGCAACCCACAATCACGGCATGGGATTCACCAAGCTGTTTCTGTCCGTTTTCGCCCCAAAAAGCAAGCCGTTCCTGGCGCGCGTAACGGTCTTTGAATGTTCCGGTGATGATACTCGATGGTAACAACGCTAGGATAAGAAAGGTGCTCTACCGCTATGTTGCCGCGGCCCTCCTAAGCTGCGGCGTGCTCCTGGCTGGCGCGCAGCAGTATGAGGGCAAGCCGATTTCCGTGATCAGCTTCGACCCGCCGGTTCAACCGCTGGATCCGGCGGAGCTTGCCGCCATTTTGCCGCTGAAGACGCATGCGCCGTTGCGCCTGAACGATGTGAAACGTTCTATCGAACGCCTGTACGCCACTGGCCGCTATCGCGATATTGAAGTGAACGCTTTGCCTGTCGGTACGGATCAGGTAGCGATTCAATTCGTCACTAAAAACAGTTGGTTCATCGGGCACGTTTCAGTTTCGGGAAACATCCCGGACCCTCCCAACCCCGGGCAACTCGTGAACGCGTCGCGCCTCTATCTGGGGACGCCTTTTCTCGAAGCTGACGTGAAAGCCGCGCAAGGCAATATATCCAGGCTTCTCACCGCCAATGGCTTTTATGAGGCGGTGGTGAGGCCGGAGATTGAATACTCCGATATCGCCGAACAGGTCAATATCGATTTTGTGATTACGCCGGGCAAACGGGCCCGGTTCACCCTGCCGAGTCTGACAGGCGATTTCCAGCTTCCCAAAAATCAAATCATCAAAGCCACTAAATGGAAGAAGCTTTTCCGCAACGCCTGGCAGCCCATCACACAGACTCGCGTGCGGCAGGGCCTCGAAGGCGTGCGGGCCAGATTTGAAAAGTCAGATCGGCTGCTGGCAACCGTGCAACTCAAATCGCTGGAGTATGACAAAGCTACCCGCCGCGCCGCCCCCACACTTGAAATCCAGGGTGGGCCGACCGTTGAAATCAAGACCGTTGGCGCGAAGGTGAAGCGCAAAGATTTGAAGAACAATGTTCCTGTTTTCCAGGAGCATACGGTCGATAACGATCTGCTGGAAGAGGGCCGCCGCAACCTGCGGGAAGAGTTCCAATCCAAGGGCTATTTCGAAGCGGAAGTGGAATTCAAAATGGAGCGCGTGGTGAACGGGAAGCAGGAGATCGATTACTTGATCAACCCCGGTGAGCGTCACCGCTTCATCCATCTGGAAGTACAGGGAAATAAGTATTTCACCACGGACGCAATTCGTGAGCGTATGTGTCTGCTTCCCAAGAGTTTCCAATATCGGCGCGGCCGCTATAGCGAAGTATTTACGCGCCGCGATGAGCAGACCATTGAGAACCTCTACAAATCGAACGGGTTTCGCGATGCCGTGGTAACTGCCGATACAGCCGACGATTACCTGGGAAAAACCGGCGATATTTCCGTGGTCATGAAAATTGTGGAAGGCACGCAGTACCTCGTCTCCAGCCTGAAGGTGGAAGGCGATGAACTCTTGAGCCTGACCAGCATTTTGCCCACACTGAGCAGCGCGCCCGATCAGCCGTTCAGCGAATTCAATGTGGCCAGCGACCGCGACACCATATTGAATTACTACTTTGAAAACGGCTATCCCAACGCCAATTTCGAGTACAGCACCACGCCGGGGCCGAAGCCCAACCTGGTCAACCTGCAGTTCAAGATCACGGAAGGGAACCGGCAATCCGTGCGGCAGGTGATTACCAGCGGTCTCAATCACACCAAGCCAAAGCTGGTGAATGGACGCATTTCTCTCAACCCCGGCAATCCGCTTTCACCGGTGGAAATGTCTGAAACACAACGACGGCTTTATGATTTGGGCATCTTCGCCCAGGTCAATATGGCGATTCAAAATCCCGAGGGCGATACCGAACGCAAGTACGTGATCTATGACATGGAAGAGGCGCGGCGTTACTCGCTCACCGCGGGCTTCGGCGCGCAGATCGCCAACATCGGCGGTAGCAATGCCGCGTCGAGTCTTGCGGACCCCGGAGGGCGAGCCGGCTTCAGTCCGCGCGTTTCTCTTGACCTGACGCGCATCAATTTTATGGGCATTGGCCATACGGTTAGCATCCGTACGCGCTACTCCAGCCTGAACCGGCGCGGCTTGGTGGATTATCTGGCACCGCGCATCTTCGGTCATGAAAAGTGGGACGCGAATTTTACGGTCCTCTATGACCGGTCGAACGATGTGCGCACCTTTTCCGCCACGCGCGAAGAAGCCAGCGTGCAGTTGACCGATCGCATTTCGAAATCAATGACCGGCTTCTTCCGGTTCGGTTACCGCAACGTCAAAGTGGGTGCGCTGAAGATTGATCCGTTGTTGGCACCCAGATTTTCACAAACGGTTCGCATCGGGATTGTTTCGGCTAACTTCATTCAGGACCGGCGCGACGATCCCACAGACGCTCACAAAGGAATTTACAACACCATCGACCTGGGGCTGGCCACCAAAGCGTTCGGGTCGCAAGCCGGATTTTTCCGTATACTGGCGCGAAATGCCACCTATCATCGCGTCGGGAAAAAGTATGTTCTGGCGCGGCAAACTTCGTTCGGTCTGCTGCCTTCTTTTGAGGCTCAAAGCGGCTTTGCGGCCACATCGAACGATCAGGACCCCATCCCGCTTTCGGAGCGGTTCTATGGTGGTGGCGGCAACTCCATGAGGGGCTTTCCGGAAAACCAGGCCGGGCCTCGCGATTTGAGAACGGGTTTCCCGCTGGGCGGTTCCGCCCTGTTCTTCAATTCCACGGAACTGCGGTTTCCCCTGCTGAGCGACAGCATCGGCGGCGTGCTGTTTCATGACTTCGGAAACATTTTCGATAAGCCGGGCGATATTTCTTTCCGCTTCAAACAACGCGACTTGCAGGACTTTAAATATATGGTTCACGCGGCGGGCGCGGGCATCCGCTATCGAACGCCGATCGGGCCGGTGCGCCTCGATCTGGCGTATAGCGTCAATGCGCCCAGGTTCAACGGCTTTCCCGGCACGTACGATCAACTGTTTGCCTGCTCCATCAACAACACCTGCGTTGCCTCGGTACAGCGCGTCAGCCGTTTGCAATTTTTCTTTTCCATAGGGCAGGCCTTCTGATGCGTCTTGCAATTTTTCTCTTTCTCGCCGGTACGGGTTTCGCTGAGGTACTGGACCGTGTGGCGGTCACCATCGGCAATCGGGTCATCACACAATCAGAGATTGCGAGCGAAATCAGGATGTCGGCATTCCTGAACAATGAGCCCGCCACTTTCACCGGCAAAGTAAAACGCGAAGCGGCGGACCGGCTGATGGAACAGTTGCTGGTGCGGCGCGAAATGGAATTAGGACGGTATAGCGAAGGTTCGCCCGCGGACGCCGCGGCCATGCTGGAGAAGCTGGAGAAGACCAGAGCGCATAGCCAGGGTGAGTTCGATAAGGCGCTTAAGGCCGCCGGAATTACCAAGCAGCGATTGCAGGATCATCTGCTATGGGGCTTGCGCCTTGCTACGTTTGTAGACCTGCGTTTCCGGCCTGCCGTTCAGGTCTCGCGGGAAGACGTGGAGACCTATTATCAGGACAAAGTTCTGCCCGACGTGAAGACCGGCAAAAAACCGGACTTGGCCGAAGTGCGTCAGCAGATCCGCCAGACTCTTTCCGCGGACCGTGCCGATCAGCAGATGGATGCGTGGCTGAAAGATGCGCGCACGCGGGCGCATGTTGAGTTTCACAAAGCCGCGTTCGAGGATGGTGAATGACGCGTCCGGCAAAGATCGCGCTTGGTGTGGCTGGTGGCTTCGTTGCGTTGCTGTTGGTCCTCGCGCTCACCGGCGTCTATATCGCACAAAGCGATTGGCTTCGCGAAAAGGTTCGCGTCCGGATCATTTCCGAACTTGAAAAAGCCACGGGCGGCGACGCAACCATCGGCAAATTCAAATTCGATTGGAAGACACTCACGGCTGAACTCGATGACGTGATCCTCCATGGAACCGAGCCGCGCACCGGTCCCCCGCTTCTGCGCGTGAAGACTCTGGTGATGGGGCTGAAAGTTGTTTCTCTGGCGAAACGCGATTTCGATATTGCCTTCTTGCGGGCCGAAGAGCCAGTCGTGTACTTGCTGGTGGCGGCGGATGGGTCCACCAACGTCCCCAACCCGAAAGTCCCGCGCGCTAAAAGCGATAAGGGCCCGCTCGAAACAATCCTCGATTTGAAAGTGGGCGAATTCGCATTAAATCATGGTCAGGCTGAGGTACACACAGTCGGGCAAGTCCCGATCACGCACACCTACGATGTTGTGGGCCGCAAGCTTCAAGTCAACCTGGGCTACGAAGCCGCAGGCCCGGATTACAAGGGAACCGTCAAGCTCGCGCCGCTTGAAGTTCGTTACGGAGCGTATTCGAACACGCCGGTGAATGTGGACCTGGCTGTCACCATCGAAAAGAATCGTTTGCTTGTGACCAGCGGCAAGCTCGATACCCCGGAATCGCATGTCGAACTCTCCGGTGACCTGAGCAGCTTCACAAACCCCATCGTCAGCGCGCGCTACACCGGAAAGGTTTCCGTGAAAGAAGCCGGCCAAATCCTGAAGTTGAAATCGCGCCAGTCGGGCACGGTCGATCTCAGTGGAAATGCCCGATATGTAAACGCGAATGATTACCTCTTGACCGGTAATCTGAAGGGCCGCGAAGTTGCTTTCGCCGCACCCGGATTGAACATCCGCAATGCGCACCTCGATAGCGCCTTCCAACTCGACCCCAGGAAATTGAAGCTGGACGGCCTGCGCGTCGCCGCACTGGGCGGCACCCTCGCGGGCGGCGCGGAACTGGATGACTTCGATCGCTTTGAAGCCAAGGGCAAACTCTCCGGCTTCGATATACGCGCGCTCGCCGCTCTCGCGACAAAAGAAAAACTACCCTATGACGGTGCGGTAAGCGGGCCCTTTGAAGTGCGCGGCCGGTTGAGCGATTCTCGCAACCAACACTTGGCTGCCACTGCTCGATTGGCTGTGGTGCCCGTGAAGGGCTCCTTCCCCGTACGCGGAATCGTGGATGCCAAATACGATGGCGCAAGCGATACGGTGACCATCGACCCCAGCTATATCGCTTTGCCGAACACCAGGCTCGATGTTTCGGGCGTGCTGGGTCAAACAGTAAAAGTTCATCTGGAGACTCACGACCTGAATGATTTGCTGCCCGCGCTGGCCTCCAGCGGCGCCAAAGCCATGCCAGTCTCGCTCGGGCCCAAGGGCTCGGTGGGCAGCGTCATTTTTGACGGCACCGTGACGGGCAAACTGGAAAGTCCGCGCATTACGGGACACGTGACTGGCCGTAACTTTGAATACCAACAGGAATCAATAGATTTGCTCGATGCCGACATCGCCGCGCAGAGTAATGGAGCTTCCGTATCCCATGGTGCTCTCGCGTATAAAATGCTGCGCGCTACATTCTCCGGCACCGTGGGCCTGCAAAATTGGAAGGCCGATGACAAGGAACCGCTCACAGCCGCGCTCGCGGTTCAGAACGCAAACATTGCCGACTTGCTCGTCTTAGCCGGGCAGAAAGACTTGCCCGTGACCGGCGTGTTGAACACCACCGCGCGTATCTCCGGTACTGTCGGCAGCCCACTCGCCACGGCGGACTTGAACGTGGTGAACGGCACCGTCTACCAGGAGCCCTTCGAACGCTTGACCGGGAAGCTGGATTACCTCAACGGCGGCACGCAGACCGGCACTTTCCAGATTCGCGCCGGCCCGAAGCAGGTCGATCTCAAAGCCACCTACACGCATGCGGCTTCTGATTTTCTCGCAGGCAAGCTTCAGTTCGATGTCTTGAGCAACCGCATGATGCTGAACCAGTTCGTCAACGTTCGCAAAGTACAGCCGGGCGTGAATGGCACCGTGGAGTTGAAGGCGCAAGGTAACGTAGCGCTAAGCCAAATCAAAGGGCCGAAGAGCACAACATCCACCAAGGTGGACCTGGGTACCCTCAACGCCGATGTGCGTGCGACAGGAATCGTGTTGGACGGCCGTGCTCTGGGCGATGCCACGCTGGTCGCCAGCACGCAAGGCCAATCCGTGAAGGCTCATCTGGAAAGCAATCTGGCGCAGTCTTCCATCCGCGGCGATGGCACCATTGGCCTAAGCGCGGGCTACCCCACACAGGCTACTGTCAGCTTCAGTAAGGTGGATATCGCTACCGCTCGCAGGCTTCTGATGCCCGCAAAAACGGGCCAGATGCAAGTGGGCGGCACCGTTGCAGGCACACTTGAGATCAGCGGTCCCGCCGCAACTCCGAACCTGATGACGGGGCGTCTCGAAATTCCCGCGCTGACCCTCAAGCCAGATTCGCTCACCGGCCCCGTCGCGCGGTTAGGCGTCCTCACCATTCGCAACACCGAACCGATTCGCCTCACCATGGCGAATCAGGTTATCCACATCCAGAGCGCGAAACTGGTGGCGCGCAACACAGACTTTTCCCTACTGGGTGAAGTGCGTCTGGCCGACAAACAGCAACTCGCCTTGCGCGCGGTGGGAAGCGTGGATGCCGCGCTGGCGCAGCTTTTCGACAAAGATCTGACCAGCTCCGGCATGGTCGCCCTGAACGCCAATGTGCGCGGCAGTTTCGATGACCCGCAGGTCACCGGCCGAGCCGATCTGAAGAACATCAATGTCTCCTACGCCGGCATTCCCAATGGCATCTCAAATGGAAATGGGCGCGTGCTGTTCGATGGCTCGCGCGCAACCATCGAAACACTCACTGCTCAGACTGGCGGCGGCAATCTGAAGCTTACCGGCTTTGCCGCCTTCGGTGCATCGTCGCTCGCGTTCCGCCTGGAAGCCAACGCCAACGGCGTGCGCGTGCGTTATCCCGAGGGAGTAAGTTCGGTCAGCGATGCCGCTTTGACCCTGACCGGCACATCGGAGAGAAGCGTGCTCGCGGGCGACATCACCATCCAAAAGATTGCTTACAATCCGCGCAGCGATCTCGGGTCGATTCTCTCATCCGGCGCGCCCACCGCCAGTTCAGCCGCGCCAACCGGCTTGCTGGCCGGCATGCAATTCGATGTTCGCATTCAAACCTCGCCCGACATCACCTTCCAGAGCGGCCTGGCGCAAGATCTGGAAACCGAAGCCAATCTGCGATTGCGCGGCAGCGCGGCCAACCCGGCGCTGCTCGGCCGCGTCATCATCACTCAGGGCAACCTCACCTTCTTCGGCAACAAGTACACCATCAATCAGGGCACCATCAATTTCTATAACCCTGTCCGCATTGAGCCCGTGCTCAATATCGATCTCGAAACCAAGGCCCGCGGTGTCGACGTCACGTTGACCGTTTCAGGTCCCATCAGTAAGCTCAACGTCACCTACCGCAGCGATCCCCCACTGCAGTTTGCCGACATCGTAGGACTTCTCGCCACCGGCAAGACTCCCAGCGATCCCACCATCGCCGCGCGGCAAACCGATACGCAGCAAAGTTGGCAGCAACTCGGCGCGACCGCGCTGGTGGGGCAGGCGATTGCGAATCCAGTGGCGGGCCGCCTGCAACGCTTTTTCGGCGTCAGCAAGCTGAAGATCGATCCGCTGCTTCCCGGTCTCGGCGGCTCCGGTGGCGGTTCCACTGGCGGCCCCGGTGCGCGCCTCTCCATCGAACAGCAGGTCACACCGAACATCATTTTCGATTACGTGATCAACACCAACTCCACCGCTTCACAACTCGTACGCGTCGAATGGGCGTTCAGCAAGCAGTGGTCGGCGGTAATTTTGCGCGAAGAAAACTCAGCCTTCGGTATCGATTTCCAATACAAGAAACGCTTCAAGTAGCGCTAACGCCGCTGGCACTTCGGGCAGTAATGGCTGGAGCGCTGCGCAATCACAATCCTGCGAACCGGTGTGCCGCAGGCCACACACGCCTCACCCGTTCTGCCATAAACGCGATGTTGATTCTGGAACGAGCCGCGCTGATTCTCAGCATCCACATAGTCTGAAATGCTGCTGCCGCGAGCCACCACCGCCTCGCCCAGCACTTCTTGCATCGCGGCATGCAACAGCAGAGCGCGCTTCTTCGAAACAGTCCGGCTGCTGGGATGGATGCCGGCCCGAAACAATGCTTCGTCGGCATAAATGTTGCCAACGCCCCGCACGAAAAGCTGGTTCAACAAGCGGCTCTTGATCTTGCCTTTGCGTTCCTGCAATCGCTCCAGAAACTCACTCTGTGGGACAGCAAGCGCATCGGGTCCAAGCTTTGCCACCCGCTCGGGAAGCATCTCGGAACTCTCCATTCCTCCAAAGGTCCTCGCGTCGGTGTACGTGAGTTCGCCGCTGGTAAGCTCAAAGATCGCATGCGTATGTTTTTCGCGCTCCGCGTTCCAGCGCAGCTTGCCGGTCATCCCCAGATGAACGGTCAGGAACCCCGTGGGAGCAAGCGCCAGCACAATGAATTTCCCATGGCGTGTCACACTGCGAATGCTGCGCCCGATGGGCAGTTCGCCTTTGAACAAACGTGGCAGGCGAATCTCAGCGCCCAGAATTATCTGGCCTGTAATGTAAGGTGCCAGGCTGCGCACCACGGTTTCCACTTCAGGAAGTTCAGGCACCTCGCGCGTCCAGCACTTCGCGCACCCTGGTGAGCAGCGCGTTCGGCGTAAACGGCTTGTGCAGGAAATTGCGCTCTCGATCCTGTTCCAAAGTTCCCGGAGGTGAATCGCGATATCCGGAGACGTACAGAATCTTTAGGCTCGGGCTCAATTCCGCCAGCTTATCGCCCAGCTCGATCCCGGTCATGTTCGGCATCACGACGTCGGTAACAACCATATCGATCCGCCCGGTGTTGGCCTCGTATGTGGCCAGCGCCTCGCGTCCATCGCGCGTCTCGAGCACGGTGTAACCGTTGGTCGCCAGCACGGCATGAATCAGTTTCCTCACACCGTCTTCGTCATCGGCCACTAGTATTGTTTCCGTACCGCGCGGGCTGCGGACGCGCGTCGAACGGATCGCGGCACCGGCATCGTCTTTCTGGCGCGGGAAAGAAATCTCGAAGATTGTGCCCGCATCCGGCTCGCTGTAAACGTTCACGTGCCCGCGCGCCTGCTGCACAATGCCGTACACAATCGAAAGGCCCAGCCCGCTCCCCTTGCCTCGGTTTTTGGTAGTGAAAAACGGCTCAAACAAATGTCCGCGAGTCTCCGCGTTCATCCCGACCCCGGTATCGCTGATGGCCAGCATCACATAGTCCCCCGGCTCCATCCCAGGGCGCGCCCCGCTCTGCCCAGGCTTCACTTCCGTGTTCAGCGCCTCCACCACGAATCTGCCTCCCTTCGGCATGGCATCGCGCGAGTTCATGGCCAGATTAACAATCAACTGCTCCAGTTGAGCGGGGTCGGCCTTGATTTTGCCAAGCGAAGTCACTGGCATCACAACCACCGAAATTTCCTCGCCCATCAGGCGTTGCAGCATCGTCTCCATGCCGGTCAGGAGAGCGTGCAGATCGACAGTTTTGGCGTGAGTATTTTGGCCACGGCTGAACGCAAGTAACTGACGCGTCAAGCCGGCCGCCCGTTCCGCCGCGGACAGAATTTCTTCCGCGAACCGCCGGAGCGGATTCGACGCCGCCATCTCCGAACGCAGCATTTCGCTATAGCCGGTGATCACGGTAAGCAGGTTATTAAAATCGCCCGCCACCCCTCCGGCTAGCCTTCCCACCGCCGCCATCTTTTGCGATTGGCTGAGCTGATCCTGCACCTGCCTCCGCGCCGTGATGTCGCGAAGCACAAAGATCGCGCCCGAAACCTTGCCGTCCTGATCCCGAATCGGCGCGGCGCTTTCTTCAATGGAAATAGAGTGCCCATGGCGCGATGTCAACATCTTATGCGTGTTGCTCTGGTAGCTTGCCCCGTCAGTCAGAAGCAGGTTCAGCGGTGTCTCCACGGGTTCGCCGGTGGCGTCGTCTTTCAGCGCCAGAATTTTCGAAAGCGGCTGGTTCCGCGCTTCGGCAAGCGAACAGCCGATCATCGCCTCCGCTACAGGATTCAGAAAGGTAACCCGCCCCACTTCATCGGTCACCAACACCGCGTCGCCAATGCTGGTCAGCGTTGCCGTCAGCCGCACCTTGCTATAGCGAAGCTCAGCCACCAGGAATGTGACAAGCAGCGAAGTCATAACAAAGGTAAGCAGGCGCGCCGCCTCCGTCCAGCTACCGATAGCCAGGCTGAACAGCGGCGGCGCGAAGAAGTAATCGATGACCAACGTGCTGAGCCCGGTCGCCAGCAGTCCCGCGTTTCGCCCGAAAAACCATGACGATACCAGCGTCACCGTCACGAACGGCAGAAAGAAATTCGGTTCAATAATCTGCTTGAGAATCAGCGAAGTGACCAGAGCCCAGGCGATCAGGCCGCACACAATCGAATAGGTCACAACAGAGGAGCGTTGTGTCGGCATTAGCGAATCGAATCAGAGATCATTGTATCGGGAAGCTTCCCCTTCCGGCCGTGTCTTCCAGCGCCGATGAATCCAAAGCCACTGATCCGGGTATTCAGCGATCGCGGTTTCCAGGGCAATCTGAATCGCGGCGGTATCGCGCTCGGCGTCGCCGGTGACCGGCACTTCCGGGTAGAAACGCAGAATATATTTGCGCTCCCGCTCAGACCAGACGGCGAACCCCGGAATTACGGCGGCTCCGGAACGATGCGCCAGCTTGGCGAAGCTGGTGTTCACGCAAGCAGGTACGCCGAAAA
>JBBROT010000021.1:0-18061 GCA_038229155.1 Bryobacterales bacterium
ACGCGGCCTCAAGTCGAAGCCGTGGGTCAAGACCAGCCTCGCTCCCGGTTCGAAGGTCGTCACCGAATACCTGAATCACGCCGGCCTCTCGCCCTATCTCGACGCGCTCAACTTCAACCTCGTCGGCTATGGCTGCACCACCTGCATCGGCAACTCGGGGCCGCTCATCGACGAAGTGACCGCAGCCATACAGAAAGATAATCTAGTCGTCGCCGCCGTCCTCAGCGGCAATCGCAATTTCGAAGGCCGCGTCAATCCCCTCGTCAAAGCCAATTACCTCGCCTCGCCGCCCCTCGTCGTCGCCTACGCCATCGCCGGCACCGTCGATATCGATCTGCAGAACGACCCCATCGGCAAAGACACCGAAGGCAGGAACGTCTACCTCCGCGAGATCTGGCCCACCACCGAAGAAGTCCAGCAAGCCGTCCGCGACAACATCACGCCCGCCATGTTCCACAACGAATACGCCAAAGCTTTCGAGGGCGATGAAACCTGGCAAGCCATGAAAATCCCCACCGGCAAAATCTACGAATGGGACGCCGCCTCCACTTACATCAAGAAGCCGCCCTACTTCGACAACATGCCCCCGCAAGCCCCGGAGTTCATCAAAGATCAGATCCTCGGCATGCGCGCCCTCGCCGTCCTCGGTGACAGCGTCACCACCGACCACATCTCCCCCGCCGGCAGCATCGCCGTCAAGAGCCCCGCCGGCCAATACCTCATCTCGCTCGGCGTCGCGCCGGCCGATTTCAACAGCTACGGTGCCCGCCGCGGCAATCACGAAGTCATGGTGCGCGGTACGCTAGCCAACATTCGCCTCCGCAACCAACTCGTCCCCGGCGTTGAAGGCACCTACACCGTCCATCTCCCCGATGGCGAACAGACATTCATCTACGATGCCGCCATGCGCTACGAAGCCGAAGGCGTCCCGTTGCTCATCCTCGCCGGTAAAGAGTACGGCTCCGGCTCCTCCCGCGATTGGGCCGCCAAGGGCGTCAAGCTCCTCGGTGTCCGCGCCGTCATCGCCGAAAGTTTCGAACGCATCCACCGCACCAACCTGGTCGGCATGGGCGTTCTCCCCCTCCAATATCTCCCCGAAGAAAACGCAGCCTCCCTCAAACTCAGCGGCAAAGAACTCTTCCACATCGAAGACGTGCGCAGCGCCATCCTGACCGGCACCAAGGTCAACGTGACCGCGGTCTGTCCCGATGGCTCCCAACGAAAATTCCAGGTCCTCTCCCGCGTCGATACCCCGCAAGAGGCCGAATACTTCCGCCACGGCGGCATCCTCCCCTATGTCCTGCGCCAACTCGCTGCCGCTTAGTCTGTTGCTGCTATCGAGCTGTTCGTCGCAACAGCCGCAGCCCGCAGGGCACTCGCCGGTTTTACCTGTTAGCGAATGGAAGCAGCAGCCACGTCCCGAACGCGGCCGCACTTACAACCTGGGGAATAATCGTCAGCACCTCACCATCATGCAGAGCGGCATTGTGGATACCCTTACCGGCCCGAAGAGGGAGTTAGCGTTCTCTCCGTTCGTTGTAATTGGCACGGTGCGTGACCATCAAACCTACCTGTCCGAAGACTCTCTGGGTCTCTACACCGAATGGACCATTCAACTCGATACAGTATGGTCCCAGCTCGATCCGCCACGATTAAAGCCGGGCGTCACGATAGCAGTGAACCGGGTAGGTGGCTCACTCCGGATGCAATCGGGCAGTGTCCAGACGTCTATCGTCTCCGGCATCGAAGAATCCCTCGGCCCGCAAGGCCGCTATCTCCTCTTCCTCCGCTACGATGACGAGGTCGATTGGTATGATCTAGACAAAGCTTGGGAAGTCCGCGACGGCAGAATGATCCCGGTCGATCCGGTGGACCGGCAATCCACCTTCGCCGGAAAGCCCCTCGAGGTCTTCCATCGCGCGCTACACGCTAGAGACAAGGAGTTCATCAGCTACCCTTCAAAACGCGGCTGATAAACTCAAAGTTCACCACACATGCTAACTGCAGGAATCGTCGGCCTACCGAACGTAGGCAAGAGCACGCTCTTCAACGCCGTCACACAGACACGCAAAGCCATGGCGGCCAATTACCGCTTCTGCACCATCGAACCCAACCAGGGCATCGTCACCGTCCCCGATGAGCGGCTCGACGTGCTCTCGAAACTCAGCGGCTCGCAAAAGATTATCCCCTCCGTCTTCGAGTTCGTCGACATCGCCGGCCTCGTCGCCGGTGCTAGCAAGGGGGAAGGTCTCGGCAATCAGTTCCTCGGCCACATCCGCGAAGTCGATGCCATCGTCCACGTCCTCCGCTGCTTCGAAAACTCCGATATCGAACACGTCATGGATACGGTCGATCCCATCCGCGATATCGACGTCATCAACACCGAACTCATCATTGCCGACCTCGACAGTATCGCCAAACGCCGCACCCGCCAGCAGAAAGTGGCGAAGGCCGGCGACAAAGCCGCCATCGCCGAACTCGAACTCCTCGACCGTCTCGATGCCACGCTCAACTCGGGCAAGCTCGCCGAAAGCCTCGACGCCACGGCCGAAGAAAAGGCCATCATCAAGCCGCTCTTCCTCCTCACCGCCAAGCCCATGCTCTTCGCCTGCAACGTCGCCGAAGACGAACTCGCGAAGCCCGATGACAACCCCTGGGTCGTCAAGGTCAAGGAGTACGTGAAGCATCACCATGGCACGCGCGTCGTTGTCGTGTCCGCCGAAATCGAAAGCGAACTCTGCACGCTCCCCGCTAACGAGCAAGCCGAATATCTCGAAAGCCTCGGCGTCACGCAGTCCGGCTCCGGCCTGCTCATCCAGGAAGCCTACAACCTGCTCGGCCTCCGCACCTATCTCACCACCGGCGAAAAGGAAACCCGCGCCTGGACCATCCACGCAGGCGATAAGGCCCCCGTCGCCGCCGGCGTCATCCATTCCGATTTCGAAAAAAGTTTCATCTCCGCCGAAACCATCGCCTATGCCGACCTGATCGCGGCCGGCAGCTTCGCCCAGGCGCGCCTCCAAGGCAAGCTCCGCACCGAAGGCAAAGAGTACATCGTCCAGGACGGCGACGTCATGGAATTCAAGACCTTCCTATAAAGAAAAACTTGCCTCCCATGAAACACGCAAAAATCACGCAAAAATTGCCGTCTTGACATGAATCGCAATTTGCAATATAGTTATCACGGATTGCAATATGACGCTCGGCGAGAAAATCCGCTACCTCCGCGAAGTCGAAGGCACCCTCCGCAACATGGGCCGCGCCATGACGCAAGGTGAACTCGTCACCGCCATTCAGAAAGAAGGCAAGAAGAACATCTCGCAGAGTTATCTCTCGCAGATCGAAAGCGGCGCGCGCCCGCACCTCACCAACGCAACGCGCATGCTGCTCGCCCGCTTCTTCAAAGTCCATCCCGGGTACCTGGTGAACGACCCCGAAGGCTTCCAAACCGAGCTCATCAGCGATGTCGGTGCGCTCGAAGACAAGCTTGATCTCTGGCTCATCGGCGGCGCGGAACGGTTCCGCCGAGATCGCGAATTGAGCTCCGCCCTTCTCGCCGTCGCGCGCCATCAGGATTCGCGCTGCTGCCTCATCCTGCTGGAAGCGATTCTCGAAAACTCGGGGCTCGCTGAAAGATTGTTGCAGGTACTCAAGCCATGAACTGGACCGATCTGTTTCTTCTCTGCTTTGTCGTGGGGTTCGCCCTCAGCCTGTTTTCGTTCTTCGGCGGCAGCCTGCACCTGCCCCACATGCACGTTCACTTGCATGGGCGCGCCGGTGCCACCGTGTTCCCCACCGCCATGAGTTTCCTCACATGGTTCGGCGGCGCGGGATGGCTTCTGGCGCGCTACGGCGGTGTCTCCGCGCTGCTTGCCCTGGCTGTAGCCGTGGCAATCGGATCGCTGGGAAGCTGGCTCCTGTTTCGTCTGCTGCGACGGGTTCTGGATGATGAGCAGCCCCTGGCCGCCGAAGACTATGACCTCGTCGGCGTCCTGGGCCGCGTCTCGAGCCCCATGCGCGAGGGCGGTACCGGAGAAATGATTTATTCCCTTCAGGGCACGCGGCGGGGGGTCGCTGTACGCAGCGAAGACTGCGCTCCGCTCCCGCGCGGAATGGAAGTGGTGGTCACGCGGTTCGAAAAAGGCATCGCGTATGTGAAGCCGTGGGATGACTTGCAAGGTTAATAGGAGAAGCCAAATGGAACATGTCGTTGTAGTAGGCGTTTTGATTGCGCTGAGCGTGATGTTCGTCCTCGGGACGATGGCGAGGCTGTACCGCAAAGCCGGTCCTCACGAAGCACTTGTCGTCTACGGTCACGGCGGCACCAAAGTCATCAAAGGCCGTGGCGTTGTCATTCTGCCGGTCATCCAAACTGTGCGCAGCCTATCGCTCGAACTGATGAGCTTCGACGTCGCGCCCCAGCAGGATCTGTACACGCGTCAGGGTGTCGCCGTGTCCGTCGAAGCGGTCGCGCAGATCAAGGTCAAGAGCGATCCCGAAAGCATCATCACCTCAGCCGAGCAGTTCCTCACCAAGACCGATAACGATCGTCAGGCGCTCATCCGCCTGGTGATGGAAGGCCACTTGCGCGGCATCATCGGGCAGTTGACCGTCGAACAAATTGTCAAAGAGCCCGAGATGGTGGGCGACCGCATGCGTTCCACCTGCGCCGATGACATGAACAAGATGGGGCTTGAAGTCATCAGCTTCACCATCAAGGAAGTTCGCGATAAGAACGAGTACATCACCAACATGGGCCGCCCGGATATCGCGCGCATCAAGCGCGATGCCGATGTTGCCGCGGCCGAAGCGGATCGCGATACCGCCATCAAGCGCGCCGAATCCATGCGAGCCTCCGCGGTCGCCCGCGCGCAAGCCGATCAGGAGCGCGTGCTGGCGGAAACCCTCTCGCAGGCCAAGCAGGCGGAGAGTCAGCGCGATCTCGAAATCAAGAAGGCCACCTATCTCGAAACGGTGAATCGCCAAAAGGCACAAGCCGATAAGGCCTACGAAATCCAGGCCAACATCATGCAGCAGCAGGTGGCCGCGGAAGCCGTAAAAGTTCGTCAGGTGGAGAAGGAAGCCGAGGTCAAAGTGGCCGATGCCGAAATCCTGCGTCGTGAACGCGAGCTCACCGCCACCGTGTTGAAGACCGCCGAAATCGATCGCCGCAGAATAGAAACGCTGGCCGCCGCTGAACGCCAGCGGTCCATCTCCGTCGCCGAAGGAATGGCGCAGGCCATTCGCATGCAAGGTGAAGCGGAAGCTGAGATCACGTTCAAGAAGGGCGATGCCGAAGCGCGCGCCATGAACGTCAAAGCGGAAGCCTATCAGGCCTACAATCAGGCCGCCGTCGTGGACAAGCTGATTTCCAGCATGCCGGAAATCGTGCGCGCTCTCGCGGGGCCGCTCAGCAACGTGGATAAGATCACCATCGTCTCCACTGGCGATGCGGCAACCTCGGGCATGCATAAGATCACCGGCGATATGACGCAGATCGCGGCGCAGGTGCCGGCGCTGTTTGAGGCGCTTTCCGGAATGCAGATGTCTGAACTGCTTTCGAAAGTTCAGGGTATTGGCGGCGACAAGAAAATTAAGTAAAGGAGAAATCACCATGGCACTTCTTGAACGGATTGGAACCCTGGTGCGGGCCAACTTAAATGAGTTGGCCGATCGCGCCGAAGAACCGGTAATCATGATGAAGCAACTGATTCTGGATATGGAGAATCAGTTGTTGCAAGTCAAGACGCAGGTGGCAATTGCGATTGCGGATCAACACCTGCTGGAGCGCAAGCGCGCGGAGAATCTCGCGAAGGGAGAGGAGTTCCAGCGCAAAGCCGAACTGGCTATCGAAAAAGGGCAGGAGACTTTGGCGCGCGCCGCTCTCGAACGGCGTTTGGGTCACGACCAGTTAGCGTCCGGATTCGATCAACAGGTGGGCGATCAGCAGGCCCAAGTGGAGAGCCTGAAAGACGCCCTGCGTAAACTTGAAGCCAAGCTGGCCGAGGCTCGCGGCAAGTGCGATTTTCTCATCGCGCAGCACCGCCGCGCCCGCGCCGTCAACAAAGCTGTCGATGCCGCGGCCGCGCTCGATGGCACTCAGGCGGGTTCACGTCTTCGCCGTTTGGAAGACAAGGTTCACCACGCGGGAGCGGTCAGCCAAGCGCGCGCGGAACTGCTGCAGCCGGGGTCTGAAGAGCAGTTGGAACGGCTCGAAAAGGAAGACAAGATCGATCGCATGCTGGCCGAATTAAAAGATCGCAAGCGGCTTACTTCGTAGTCCCAATCATTTTGGGCTCCGCTTGAAACAACGAATTCGGATCTGCCGTGCGATCAATGACCAGTTCCAAGAATGCGATATGCATCTCGTCTGTAGTCTGATCGCCCCAGTGTACGGTAGCGTTGGGGTCGGGGTTGAACGCGTTGTTCGCCGTGTTGTCATATCCCGCGCGCGAAATCAGTCGCGTGCCTTTCGGAAGCATCGCGGGCTTCATCAAAACATAAGTGGTCTGCCAGTTGAAGTCGTAGCGCGGAACATCGATGAGCGTCTCTTCGGGCGCATCGGGATAGATTGCCCTCACGTTCATGCTGTGGCCGCGCACGTGCATGTGAGGTTGAATCGAGAGCAGGCGCGCCGGTTGCGCCAGCGTCATGTTGGCTTCCGAAACATAAGAGGCTGTTTGCGGAGGAATAGCAAGTTCCAAATCGCGCAGCGTATCGATAGCGAGAATGCGATAGCGAGGCGCGGCCGGCGCGAAATAGAGCGCCAGTTCGGAGTGGTTAATCGCCTCGGTGCCATTCGGGTTGTAATGCATTTCGAAAATCAGATCGCTTCCCGCGCGAATCAGCTTCGCGCCATCGTCCAGCCATTGCGTTGGAGCATAACCAGGCTCATAGCCAAGCAGCATTTCACGGCGCGCGAACATCGGCTCGCCGGCCTTTCGCTTCCCTCGCTCAGCCGTGGTGGGCACAAAAATCTTCTCGCGCGGAAACCCTTCCAGGTAGCTGGAACCGGGTGCGCGGATAAAGGCATTCAAGTGATGGATCGCCTGGCGCTGGTCGATGCGGAATTCGGCGGCGCGTACCCACGTATCGTGCTCCAGGTGCAGCGGAACAATCAGGAACGAGTAAGGCAGCGGCCCCTTCTTCGGGATTTCGAACCCTGGCACTTGCACCGTGATGTCGGGCTTGCCGAGCTTCCACTTCGCACCCGAAGCCACGGTGGTAAGCGAGTGGGTGGGCTCGCCCTCAGGCGCCCCATGATCCACCCAGGAACGAATCAGAGACTTTTCACTCGCCGTGAGGGAACGGTCATTGCGAAAGGCATGCGTGGTGCCGGGCGCGGCGTGCCAGGGTGGCATGGTGCCCCGCGCGACAGCTTCACGGATGGCGGTTGCCCAGGGCCGCACCTGCTGATAATCCACAAACGGCATAGGTGCCACTCCACCGGGATTGTGACAGCCGATGCAGTTACGAACCAGAACGGGCCGGACCTCGCCCGAGTAAGTCTGCGCCAGCGAACTGGCCGCGATGGCGATAAAAAGAATGGCGCTGCGCACTTGAACAGTTTATCGATAATGAAAGCATATGGCCGAATGGGAACTCGCACAGATCAACATCGGACGATTGGTGGCACCCATCGACGATCCGCGCATCTCGGGCTTCGTGGAACAGCTTGACTCCATCAATGGCATGGCTGAGCGCATGACCGGCTTTCGATGGCGCCTGCAATCGGAAGCGGGCAACGCAACCGATATCGTGTTCAGTGACGATCCCTTTGTCATCGTCAACATGTCCGTGTGGGATTCGGTGGAAAGCTTGCGCCAGTTCACTTACCGGCTTCGCGAACATGTTCAGACCCTGCGCGACCGCGCGCAATGGTTTGAGAAAATGGGCCTTCCGCATTACTGCTTATGGTGGGTGCCGGCGGGCCATAGACCCTCCGTTGCCGAAGGCCGGCGGCGGCTGGAGCACTATCAGCGGCACGGACCCACCCCGGAGGCTTTCTGGTTCGGCCACGAGTTTCCCGAGCCGGTTGGCGAAGCGTTACTTACCCGGTGATGAGATTCCTGCTGGTGTTTGCGTGCGTTGGTGTTGCCGCGGCTCAGCCGTATCCGCCGGAGCTTCTCAACGAATTGAAGTGGCGTAACATCGGCCCGTATCGCGGCGGGCGCACGGTGGCAGCGACAGGAGTGCCCGGCCAGCCGAACCTTTACTACATGGCCGCGAATAACGGCGGCGTTTGGAAGAGCACGGATTACGGCCATGTGTGGCGCGCGATCTTCGACGGGCAGCCCACGCAGTCTATCGGTGCCATTGCGGTTGCGGCATCGAACCCGGATGTGATCTACGTGGGGTCCGGCGAAGGCTTGCAGCGGCCCGATCTTTCGGTGGGCGACGGAGTCTACCGGTCGAGCGATGGTGGCCGCACCTGGCGACACATGGGGTTGGCCGATGCGCAACAGATCGCCAGCATCGTGGTGGACCCGCGCGATGCGAATCGCGTCTATGTCGCGGTCATGGGGCATCCCTATGGGCCCAATGCGGAGCGCGGCGTATTCCGCACCACAGACGGCGGGACAACCTGGGAAAAAGTACTTTATAAAGACAAGGACACAGGCGCGATGGAGTTGGCGTTCGACCCGAAGAACGCACGAATCATCTATGCGGATTTGTGGAGCGCGCGCCTGGGGCCATGGGAGAACGGAACATTTAGCGGGCCCGGCAGCGGCCTGTTCAAGAGCACGGATGGCGGCACCACGTGGCGGCCCTTGACGCGAGGGCTTCCCACGTTCGCGCAGGGCCTGGGCCGTATCGGTCTGGGCGTCGCGCCTTCGGATGGCAAGCGTATCTATGCGATGGTGGACGCCTCGGCGGAACTGGGAGGTCTCTATCGCAGCGATGATGCGGGTACAAGCTGGGCCAAGGTGAACGGAGATACACGCTTGTGGGGCCGGGGTTCCGATTTCGCAGCCGTAAAAGCTGACCCCGTGAATCGCGACATTGTGTATGTCGCGAATACATCCACGTACCGCTCTATCGATGGTGGCGCTACATTTACCGCTATCAAGGGCGCGCCGGGTGGCGATGATTACCACACCATCTGGATCAATCCGGATAACCCGAAGAACATCATGCTGGGTGCCGACCAGGGTGCCACCATTACGGTGAATGGCGGCGAAACATGGAGCAGTTGGTATAACCAACCAACAGCGCAGTTCTATCATGTGGCGACCGATAACCGGTTCCCTTACTGGGTCTATGGCGGTCAGCAGGAGAGCGGGTCGGCCGGAGTTGCAAGTCGAGGCGATGATGGGCAGATCACTTTTCGCGATTGGCGTCCGGTGGGGGTTGAAGAGTATGGATATGTCGCGCCAGATCCGTTACACCCCGGCGTGATCTTCGGTGGCAAGGTATCGCGCTTCGATGAAGCGACCGGCAACGTGCAACAGGTGGGCCCTTCGATTGTGCGCGGCAAGTATCGATTCCTGCGAACCGCGCCGCTGGTATTCTCGACCGTGAATCCGCATGCGCTTTACCTTGGCGCACAGATGGTGTTGAAGACTCTGAACGGGGGACATAGCTGGCGCGAGATCTCGCCCGACCTTTCACGCGCCGCGTGGGACGTTCCCGCGAACGTTGGCGTTTTTGCGGAACAGAACAAAGAGCGCGGCAACCGGCGCGGCGTGGTCTATACCGTTGCCCCTTCGTACCGCGATGAAAGCGTGATCTGGGCGGGCACCGACGACGGGCTGATTCATGTGACTCGCGATGGCGGTTTGCATTGGCGCAATGTCACGCCGCCTGCCCTTACACCGTGGAGCAAAGTTTCGCTGATCGATGCGGGGCACTTCGATACGATGACGGCCTATGCCGCCGTGAATCGCATCCGTCTGGACGATCTGACGCCGCATGTTTACCGCACGCACGATGGCGGCAAGACGTGGACGAAGGTGGTGAACGGCTTGCCCGCGAATGCGCCGGTGAATGCGGTCAGGGAAGATGCGGCGCGCAAGGGTCTGCTCTATGCCGGAACCGAACTGGGCGTGTTCGTCTCCTTCGATGATGGCGACCGGTGGCAAGCGCTGATGTCCGGCCTGCCGCCCTCTTCGGTGCGCGACATTGTGGTTCATGAGAACGATCTGGTGGCCGCCACACATGGCCGAGGCTTTTACATCCTGGATGACGTGACGCCGCTGCGCCAGATGACCGGTGCGGCTTTGGAAAGCGATGCGTTTCTGTTTCAGCCGGAGACGGCTTACCGGATTCGGCGTAATCAAAACACGGACACTCCGCTCCCGCCTGAAGAGCCGGCCGGTAAGAATCCGCCTGATGGCGCGATACTGCACTATTTCCTGAAAGCCGAAGGGCCAGTGACGCTGGAGATTTTCGATTCGGCGAATAAGCCGGTGCGGCGGTACTCCAGTTCCGATCGGCCGGAAGCGCCCGAGGAGGGCTTGAATATTCCCACGTACTGGCTGCGGCCATTCTCAGGCCTTTCCGACAAGCCGGGGCTGCATCGGTTTGTGTGGGATCTGCATGGAGCGCCGCCCGCGGTAATCGGACATGAATATCCGATTTCGGCCACCTATGGTGACACGCCCCGGTTTCCTATTGGGCCCGCCGTATTGCCGGGGCGGTACACGGTGAAGCTGACCGCTGGAGGGCGGACCGTTTCGCAGCTCTTGACCGTGAAGATGGACCCACGCGTAAAGACGCCGCCCGCCGGGCTTGCGGAACAGTTCCGGCTTGCAACCAAAGTATGCGCGATGCTGGAACAGACGCATGGCGCGAAGAATCTGGAGAAATTGAACAGCGATTTGGCGCAGGTATTGGCTGTGCTTGAGGGCTCTGACGATACGCCCACCACCCAAGGTGTTGCAGCCGTGCAGGATTTGGAAAAGGCGCTGGCGCGAGGGAAGGCGAAATAGGCATCGAGTATCGAGGCCGTTTTGCGCCGACGCCTTCGGGGCCGCTGCACTTCGGCTCGCTTGTCGCGGCGGTGGGGAGCTACCTTGAAGCCCGGTGCCGGGGCGGGCAGTGGCTGGTGCGCATGGAGGATCTGGACCCGCCCCGCGTTGTGCCCGGTGCGGCGGACGAAATCTTGCGGACTCTCGAAAGTTTCGGTTTCGAGTGGGATGGCGACGTGATGTGGCAGAGCGCGCGGGCAGAGGCATATCGCGATGCGCTCGACCGTTTGCGACGGGAGGGGCATGTCTACGCGTGTGCGTGTTCGCGGGCGGTTCAGGAAGGCTCCGGGTGCGCGAGGAACTGCGCGGAAACGGTAGTGCCGCCCGGCCAGATTCGCAGTTGGCGAGTGCGCGGCGGTGCTGAAGCGATTCTGTGGAACGACCGGCTTCGTGGCCCGCAGCGCGACCAAGCTCCGGGAGATTTTGTCGTGCTGCGCGGCGATGGTGTCTTCGCGTATCAACTGGCGGTGGTGGTGGACGATGCGGAGCAGGGAATCACCGATGTGGTGCGGGGCGCGGATTTGCTCGATTCCACGTCGCGGCAAATTCGCTTGCAGCGTCTGCTTGGCTACAGCGAACCGGGTTACCTGCATTTGCCGATTGCGCGAGACGCGAGTGGAGAAAAGCTAAGCAAGCAGACACGCGCACCGGCGATGCGGAGCGGCGATACCGGCCAGCTTGCGGCGGCGTTGCGTTTTCTGGGGCAAGCGGTGCCCGCGCAATCGTTGTCCATCGAAGAACTATGGCTCTGGGCACTTAAAGAGTGGCGGCCTGAGAGAATTCCTCTCTAGGCTGCCACGCTCCGCAGCATGCGCAGTGGAACGGCGTTGGGTTTGCCCAGGAAGAAACCCTGCCCGACATCACAGCCTAAGAGCCTTAGTGCTTCGAGTTGGTTCGAAGTCTCAATTCCCTCCACCACAACTTTCATGCTCAGGCTGTGAGCCATCGAAATCAGTGCTCCGGTGAGAGCGGCGGCGTTCGGATCGGTGGCGAGGTCGCGGATGAATGACCGATCGATTTTCAGCGTGTTGGTGGGCAGTTGCTGCAGGTAGCTTAAAGAAGAGTAGCCGGTGCCGAAATCGTCAATCGATACGCTCACGCCGAGCGCACGAAGTTGAGTGATCTTTTCGACCGTAACTTCCACATCGCTCATTACTACGCTTTCCGTGAGCTCAAGGTCGAGCAGGTGAGGCGGCAACCCCGTCGCTTGAAGAATTCCGGTGACGGTAAAGACGAAATCGGGCCGGCAGAACTGAAGGACGGAAACGTTTACGGCCACACCCACACCTTCGCTTTCCTGCTGCCAGTCCGCGGCTCTTCGGCAAGCTTCTTCCATAACCCAGGTGCCGATGGGCACGATGAGCGATGTCTCTTCGGCGATGGGAATGAACTTCGAGGGAGGGATGCTGCCCAGGGCGGCGTGATTCCAACGCAGGAGCGCTTCATGGCGCAGGATGCGCCCGGTTTTCATGCAGAACTCGGGCTGGTAGTGGAGTGAAAATTCGTTGCGGTCCAGCGCGCGGCGCAGGTGATTTTCCAGATCGAGGCGTTCGCGCGTTTCCTCACCCATCTGAGTGGTAAAGAACTGAACGCGGTTTTTGCCCTGGCGCTTGGATTCGTACATGGCGGCGTCCGCTTTCCGGAGCAACTCGCCTTCGTCCTTTCCATCTTCCGGAAAGACGCTGACGCCGACGCTTGCGGTGACGATCAGGTCGTTCGATTCCACCGTAAAGCTTTCATGGAGGTTCGCCAGCTGTTTGTGTGCGATCAGCGCCACACACGACCGGTCGGAAACGTCACCGAGGACGAGAGCGAACTCATCGCCGCCCATGCGGAAGAGCATGTCGGAATCGCGAAGCGACTCTCTCAGGCGCGTGGCAACCTTCTTCAGTAACTGATCTCCAATGGCGTGGCCCAGCGTATCGTTGACCAGCTTGAACCCGTCCAGATCCAAATAAACAACGCCCACGTGGGCGTGGCTGGGGCGGGCCCGGTCGATTGCGGCCGTGAGACATTGCTCCAGGTAGCGGCGGTTGGGCAGGCCGGTGAGCGCGTCGTGAAGCGCTTGGCGTGAAAGTTCCAGTTCCGCCTGCTTGCGCTCAGTGATGTCGCGGCACATGCAGCAGCTATACTCCTGACCCTGAAAATCGAGGAAGTTTTGCCGGATCTCCACAGAATGGGTAGTTGCATCTTTTCTGCGGTGAATGGATTCCGAAATGAGCGAGCCGGCGGCTTTCAGCCGCTTGCGCGAATCGGCGAAATTTTCGCGGGTGATCAGCGGGTCGATCTGGGAGATATGGAGTCCGATCAATTCCTGGTGTGAATATCCCAGCGCGCGGCAGGCGGCGCGATTGGCATTGAAAATATGACCGTTGCTGGCGATCCAGAGCATGGTGTCGCCGGAACAATCGATAGAAAACTGGCTGAGCTTCAGAGCCTCTTCCGCCCGCAGTCTCTCCGTGATGTCGATGGCCACTCCGCCCAGGAACCGTTCACCGGCACCGTTGGCAAAGGTGAATTTGTGGCTCAGGAAGGAGCGGACCTCTCCACTTTCGTTAGGGACTGTCTCCAGGATTTCCTCTCCCTTGCCGTTCGACATGATGCGCACGTCATTTTGGCGTATGGATTTCGCCAGGCACGCGGGCCAGAGTTCGTGATCGAACTTGCCCACGGTCTCTTGTGGCGGCAGCCGCACCAGCTTGCAGAAAGCCTCATTAGCAAACTCGATTCGACCCTCCGGGTTCTTGATAAAGGCGACCGCGGGCATGTAGCGCATGAATGCATCGAAGCGCTGCTGGCTCTCTTCCGCCAGGAGTTTGGCGGACACAGCGACCGTGCGCGCACGGCGGATGCGCTGAGTCTCGTAACTGATCAGGATCAGAATCGCGATCATGCCGACGATGCCATACCTCATCATGAGCGCGCGGTGTTCCGAATCGAGAGCGTCCCGCAGATGGCGGCTTTGGAACGAGTTGTAAAGGTGCCATCGGGAAGCGATTTCAGAGAGGCTTCCATCTGAGGACAGCTGGGCAATTCCCTCGTAAATTTTATC
The DNA here is from genome assembly GCA_038229155.1 of Bryobacterales bacterium. Taxonomy (GTDB): domain Bacteria; phylum Acidobacteriota; class Terriglobia; order Bryobacterales; family Bryobacteraceae; genus JALYXI01. Next base: position 14,023 of record JBBROT010000021.1, read on the forward strand.
CGCGAGACCCGAAACTTCGGGGTTCGACAGTGTGGCGAGCGACAAGCTGCCGTTCGGGATTGACGCCACGTGGAGAGCCTGCCCGGGGCAATGAGCACCTTTAAAAAGCAGTGATTCCAGCAGCCGCAGATCAAGAAACAGAGCGTCGGTTTCGCCTTTGCAGAGCACGCCCAGCATGTCTTCCATGCGGGGAATGGTGACCAAAGCCGCTTTCGGGAACAGGCCGGCAGCTAGGGGCCGAAGGAAGGACAAATTGCGCAAGCCGACTCGTTTGCCTGCCGTCCCGGCTGCATTGCGAAGAGGCCGCTGTTCCAGCGAAATGAGTGCGATTTCGTTTTCCCACCAGGGTTGGCTTGCATGAAACTCCCGTTTCCGCTTTTCGGAAAGCGTGAGCAGCGGATACATGTCGATCTTCCTGGAGCGGAGCGCTTCATCGATTTCGCCGGGCACAAATACCCACTGGACGGCAATTCCGGCGCGCCGGGCCGACCGCCGGATCATTTCGGTGGCAAAACCATCCGGTTTACCGCCGGAATCGATCACATAAGGCGCAAACTGGCTGAAGCCAATGCGCAGCACTGGAGGGCGAGCGGTATAGCGGGAATACACGATTCCGGCCACCGCCGCAATTAAAAGAACGACTGCGCCGAGCTTCAGGAATCTTGCCGCCGAGGGCGTCGATAAAGGCGAACCAGAGATCATATTGGACCGGACTTATCCGTTCTTCAACAGTGATATCGGCGTTTCGCCCGAAAGCTTTATAGCGGATTGAATTTAACGCGGAGTCCACTTCCAATTCTTGATCTCCGGCATGTCGTCGCCATGCTGATTGACGTAGGCGCGATGATCGATCAATTTTCCGCGAAGGTCCTGTTTGGCGTGCGCGCCGATGGTGGAAAGGCCGGGCACGCGGTCGATGACGTCGCCGGCCAGATGGAAGCGATCCAGATCGTTGAGAACGGTCATATCGAAAGGGGTGGTGGTGGTGCCCTCCTCTTTATAACCGCGAACGTGGATGTTGCCGTGGTTAGCGCGCCGGTAAGTGAGGCGGTGAATCAGCCAGGGGTAACCGTGATAGGCAAAGATCACGGGCCGGTCCTGAGTAAAGATGGAATCGAATTCGTAGTCTTTCAAGCCGTGCGGGTGTTCGCTGGCGGATTGCAGGGTCATCAAATCCACCACGTTTACCACGCGAATTTTCAGGTCAGGGAAGTAATCCCGCAGTATGGAGACGGCGGCGAGCGTTTCAAGAGTGGGGACGTCACCGGCGCAGGCCATGACCACATCCGGGATGGCACCTTTGTCATTCGAGGCCCATTCCCAGATACCGACACCGGCGGTGCAGTGTTTCACGGCGGCCTCCATGGAAAGCCACTGGAGCGACGGTTGCTTGCCCGCGACCACGACGTTCACATACTGGCTGCTGCGCAGGCAATGGTCCGTAACGGAGAGCAGGCAGTTAGCATCGGGCGGCAGGTAGACACGGATCACATCGGCTTTCTTGTTCATGACGTGATCGATGAAGCCGGGGTCCTGGTGGCTGAAGCCGTTGTGATCCTGACGCCAGACGTGGCTGCTCAGCAGGTAATTCAAGCTGGCGATGGGCCTGCGCCAGGGAATGTGCCGCGTGGTTTTCAGCCACTTGGCGTGCTGGTTGAACATGGAATCCACAATGTGGATGAAGGCTTCGTAGCTGGTGAAAAAGCCGTGGCGCCCGGTGAGCAGATAGCCTTCCAGCCAGCCCTGGCAAAGGTGCTCGCTCAGAACTTCCATGACGCGGCCTTCGAGGGCGACATGGTCATCGGCGGGCTCAATTTCGCCGGTGAACTGTCTTTCGGTGGCTTCGAGGACGGCGTTCCAACGGTTCGAAAGGAACTCATCGGGGGCCATCAGGCGGAAGTTGCGGGCCTGGCGGTTCGCTTTCACGATGTCGCGCAGGAAGACGCCCATCACGCGCGTGGCTTCGGCTTCGGAGTTGCCGGGCACCTTCACTTCGACTGCATACGCGCGAAAATCAGGCATGGCCAGTTCGCGTTTCAGCAGGCCGCCATTAGCGTGTGGATTATCGCCCATGCGGCGTTTGCCTTTGGGGGCGAGCGCGGCGAGTTCAGGCTTCAACGCACCGCTTTCATCGAACAACTCTTCGGGGCGGTAGCTCTTCATCCATTGTTCCAGGATGCCGATATGAGCGGGCTCCGATTGCAAGTTTTCGAGAGGCACCTGATGGGCACGGAACGTGCCTTCGATCTGCTTGCCATCCACTTTGTCCGGGCCGGTCCAACCTTTTGGCGTCTTGAGAACGATCATGGGCCAGCGCGGCCGTTCGGTGAAGCCGCTGCTCCGCGCTTCGTTCTGGATACTCTGAATGCGGGTGAGGATGCGGTCGAGCGTTTCGGCCATGAGCTGGTGCATATGTTCGGGCTCATGGCCGCTCACGAAGTGCGGCTCCCACCCGTAGCCGCGCAGCAATTCGCTCAACTCGCCTTCGGGGATACGCGCGAGGATGGTGGGGTTGGCGATCTTGTAGCCATTCAGGTGAAGGATGGGGAGCACCGCGCCATCGTGCACGGGATTGAGGAATTTGTTCGAGTGCCAGCTAGCGGCGAGCGGCCCGGTTTCGGCTTCGCCATCGCCTATGACGCAGCAGACCAGGAGATCGGGATTGTCGAACGCCGCGCCGAACGCGTGTGCGAGGGAATAGCCGAGTTCGCCGCCTTCGTGAATGGAGCCGGGGGTCTCCGGCGCGACATGGCTGGGGATGCCGCCAGGAAAACTGAATTGTTTGAACAGGCGCTGGAGGCCTTCGGCGTTCCGCGCGATGTGGGGATAGTATTCGGTGTAAGTGCCTTCGAGGTAAGTATTGGCAACGATGCCGGGGCCGCCGTGACCGGGACCGGCGATATAGATGGCATTCAGGTCTTCGCGCGCAATGAGGCGGTTCATGTGCGCGTAAACAAAGTTGAGGCCGGGCGTGGTGCCCCAGTGGCCAAGCAAGCGCGGCTTGATGTGTTCGAGCGTGAGCGGTTCGCGCAGGAGCGGGTTGTCCAGCAGGTAAATCTGCCCGACCGAAAGATAATTGGCGGCGCGCCAGTAAGCGTCGATGGCGCTTAACTGTTCTGGGGAGAGAGGGCCTGTCATACAGTCAGCATAGGCCGAATGGTTGACGATTGGATGACGGAAGAGTGACGCACGGGGAACGGGCGGTGGCGTTATTCCGGGAAAAGGCGGGTTTGGGAAGCGGCGGATGGAGCTAACCAGGCCGCAGCGTGGACCGGCCACGCTACGGCTCCCCTCCTGAAGGTATGGTCTTTCACCAGGCGGACTGGCGAAATTCCTCCGTATCCAAACCGCGCGTACGATCCGCGATCTGGATCTTGTGATTACAACGGATACTATGGTGGCCCACCTGGCCGATGCGTCTACCGCGAACTACAAAATCAGGCGGAACAGGTCATTCAGAAACAGGCCCGCGCCGACGGCGACGCTGACCGCGCTCAAGCGCCATAACATTCTTGAATTGGTCATGCGAGGTAGTGCTTTGGGAGGAGAGAGCGTTACGACCTTTCAAAAGTATTTTGCGGCATGGGATGGAGCTTCATGGCGCTGACCAGCACGCGATGGCGCGTTTCGGTGACGGCGTACATGGGAAAACTAAGCAACTCCATTCCGGCCTCGGTCAGCAGGCGGCGGAGTTCCTGTTGCGAATAGAGGCGCAGAAAGGAATCGCCCTCCCAGGAGGCCCGGGAGATGCTGGCGCGATCATCCTGAATGATGAGATCGAAGACCAGCAGGCCGCCGGGCACGAGTGTACGGCAGACATTTTTGAGCATCGGGAGGAAGGAGGGAAAGAGCCCATCGAACACGCCCGAGGCGATGGCGAGATGGAACTGGCAGGGGAAGGGGTATGTGGACGCATCGCCGGTGAAGAAGCGGATTTCTGGCGTGCCGAAACGGGCTTGGAGGGAATCGATATTGGCGCGTGAGAGGTCGAGGCCCCAATAGGATTGGAACGGCTTTGCGCGGGCGCGGATTTGTTCGA